>NZ_AOHM01000007.1:0-54857 GCF_000510895.2 Pseudomonas sp. FH1 | reverse complement strand
CGAAAGGATTATTTTGAAAATAAATCCTCAAAGACAGTTGCTCCCACAGGAGATCGCCTTTGAAACATCGACTTGTATTCGCTCTGTTATTTGTCAGCGTCAGTGCGAGTGCGGCGCCGCCCACTCTGGAGCCTCTGCTCAACAGCATCGCCGAACGCCTGGAGATCGCCGACCAGGTAGCCCTGAGCAAATGGGATAGCCACAAGCCTGTAGAGGACAAAAAGCGCGAACAAGAAGTGATCGCCAGCGTCGTCGCCCAAGCACCGGAATATAAGCTGGCACCTGCCGCCGTCGAGCAGTTTTTCGCGGCGCAGATCGAGGCGAACAAGCTGGTGCAGTACACCCATCTGTCCGACTGGCAGTTCCAGGGCAAGGCGCCTGACGATCCGCGGCCGGACCTGGTGAAACAGATCCGCCCGCAGTTGGACGAACTGCAAAAACGCCTGCTGCAGCAATTGGCGGACTTCACCCCACAGCGCACTGACCCACAGTGCCCACAGTGGCTGGCCGAAGCCGTGCATGAGCCGCTGAACGATCCGTTGCGTCAACTGGCGATGATCCGTGCCACCGCAGAATTGTGTACGCGACCTACTTGATTTGAGGCGCCGCCCTGCATCCTCACTGCGATCAATCGCCATAGCCTGACTGTTCACTGACCGAACAGGATGGAACCATGGATATCTGCAAGTGTTTGATCGCAACAATGCTGGGTTTAACGCTGCTTGGCTGCGGCGTCCAACCAAAGGACGCTACGCAAATCGAGAAAGAAGTATTGCTTGAAAGCAGCGAGTCGTGGGACGGCATGCCCTATAGGGCCTACCCCGCTGGCCCGCCGCAGCTCACGCTGATACGCCTGAAGATCCCTGCGCGCACGCAACTGCCCTGGCACACCCACCCCATGCCCAACGCCGCCTACATTGTTTCGGGTGAATTGACCGTTGAAGCCCGCAGCAGCGGGGCTACGCGCACCTTGAGGCAAGGCCAAGCCCTGGCCGAGATGGTGGGCACCGAGCATCGCGGCGTCACCGGAGACACCCCGGTGGAGCTTCTGGTGTTTTATGCGGGCACCCCAGGCATGCCGCTGTCAGAGCAACACTGACCGCTGCGGATCGTTTTCACCTCATATAGAAAACGGTCCGCTCACCACTTCCTGAACAACCTTCACAAAACCGCACTATATTGGTGCGATAGGCTGCACCCTTCCCACCTGTCCAGCCCATTTTGGTTCGAAACTTCCCGAGCAAGCTGGCAGAACGCCACAGTTTCGCGCCTAAAACCCCCATTTCAGGGCTTGCACGCTTCTTTTCGGAGCCTTGGTTTGGTTTTTGCATTTTCCTTGTATCAGCGTGTGCCTCAAGCCCGCGCCTTGCTCCAAAAGAGGTCCTGATGACCATCAGCGATGCACTGCACCGTTTGCTACTCGACAACCTGACCACCGCGACCATCCTGCTCAATGACGACCTGCGCCTTGAGTACATGAACCCGGCGGCGGAGATGCTCCTGGCTATCAGCGGCCAGCGCAGCCATGGGCAGTTCATCAGCGAATTGTTCACCGAGTCGGCCGAAGCCTTGAGCTCGCTGCGCCAGGCGGTGGAGCAGGCGCACCCGTTCACCAAGCGCGAGGCGATGCTCACGGCCCTTACCGGCCAGACGTTGACCGTCGACTACGCCGTGACCCCCATCCTGAGCAACGGTGCCACCCTGCTGTTGCTGGAAGTGCACCCCCGTGACCGCCTGCTGCGCATCACCAAGGAGGAAGCGCAGCTGTCCAAGCAGGAGACCAGCAAGATGCTGGTGCGCGGCCTGGCCCATGAAATCAAGAACCCACTCGGCGGCATCCGTGGCGCGGCGCAGTTGCTGGCCCGCGAGCTGCCGGACGAGAACCTCAAGGACTACACCAACGTCATCATCGAAGAGGCCGACCGCCTGCGTAACCTGGTGGACCGCATGCTCGGCTCCAACAAGCTGCCGTCGCTGGCGATGACCAACGTGCACGAAGTGCTGGAGCGTGTCTGCCAACTGGTCGAGGCCGAAAGCCAGGGCTGCATCACCTTGGTGCGCGACTATGACCCCAGTATTCCGGATGTACTGATCGACCGCGAACAGATGATCCAGGCGGTACTCAATATCGTGCGCAACGCCATGCAGGCCATCAGCAGCCAGAACGAGCTGCGCCTGGGCCGCATCAGCCTGCGCACCCGCGCCCTGCGCCAGTTCACCATCGGCCACGTGCGCCATCGACTGGTGACCAAGGTCGAGATCATCGACAACGGTCCGGGCATTCCTGCGGAACTCCAGGAAACCATTTTCTTTCCCATGGTCAGCGGCCGCCCAGACGGTACCGGGCTGGGCCTGGCCATTACCCAGAACATCATCAGCCAGCATCAGGGCCTGATCGAATGTGAGAGCCATCCTGGCCACACCACCTTCTCGATCTTTCTGCCACTGGAACAAGGAGCCCCATCGACATGAGCCGTAGTGAAACTGTCTGGATCGTCGATGACGACCGTTCTATCCGCTGGGTCCTCGAGAAAGCCTTGCAACAGGAAGGCATGACCACCCAGAGCTTCGACAGCGCCGACGGGGTGATGAGCCGCCTGGCACGCCAGCAGCCCGACGTGATCATCTCCGACATCCGCATGCCCGGCGCCAGCGGCCTGGACCTGCTGGCGCGGATTCGCGAGCAGCATCCACGCCTGCCGGTGATCATCATGACCGCGCACTCGGACCTGGACAGCGCTGTCGCGTCCTATCAGGGCGGCGCCTTTGAGTATTTGCCCAAGCCGTTCGACGTGGACGAGGCGGTGGCGCTGGTCAAGCGCGCCAACCAGCACGCCCAGGAACAGCAGAGCCAGGAAGCCCCACCGGCCCTGACCCGCACCCCGGAAATCATCGGCGAAGCGCCGGCGATGCAGGAAGTGTTTCGCGCCATCGGGCGCTTGAGCCACTCCAACATCACCGTGCTGATCAACGGCGAATCGGGCACCGGTAAAGAACTGGTGGCCCATGCGCTGCACCGCCACAGCCCACGGGCGGCCTCGCCGTTCATTGCGCTGAACATGGCGGCTATCCCGAAGGATTTGATGGAGTCCGAGCTGTTCGGCCACGAAAAAGGCGCGTTCACCGGCGCGGCCAACCTGCGTCGTGGGCGTTTTGAACAAGCGGACGGCGGCACCTTGTTCCTCGACGAAATCGGCGACATGCCGGCCGACACCCAAACCCGCTTGCTGCGGGTGCTGGCGGACGGTGAGTTCTATCGCGTGGGCGGGCACACGCCGGTCAAGGTGGATGTGCGCATCATCGCGGCGACCCACCAGAACCTGGAAACTCTGGTCCACGCCGGTAAATTCCGTGAAGACTTATTCCATCGCCTTAACGTGATCCGCATTCACATTCCACGGATGTCGGACCGCCGCGAAGACATTCCCACCCTGGCCCGCCATTTCCTCAGCCGCGCCGCCCAGGAGCTGGCCGTCGAGCCAAAACTGCTAAAAAGCGAGACCGAGGAATACCTGAAGAACCTGCCGTGGCCCGGCAACGTGCGCCAGCTGGAGAACACGTGCCGCTGGATCACGGTGATGGCGTCCGGGCGCGAAGTGCACATCAGCGACCTGCCGCCGGAGCTGCTGAGCCTGCCGCAGGATTCGGCCCCTGTGACCAACTGGGAGCAGGCCCTGCGCCAATGGGCCGACCAGGCCCTGGCTCGCGGCCAGTCGAACCTGCTGGACAGCGCCGTGCCGGCGTTCGAGCGGATCATGATCGAAACCGCCCTGAAGCACACCGCCGGTCGCCGTCGCGATGCCGCCGTGTTGCTGGGCTGGGGCCGCAATACCCTGACTCGCAAGATCAAAGAATTGGGGATGAAGGTCGACGGTGGTGACGATGATGAGGGCGACGAGGGCTAAAGGTGCACCGCTTCAATGCACCATGAACCGGCATTGGGCATGGATCCAACGCAGGAAACCTCGGCCTCACTGATAAAAACCTATAAGCCGAAAACACCAAAGCCCCGTACTCCGGGGCTTTGCGCTTTCTGGAGAAATTTTTTGGCACACTTTGGCGACTCTGGCACGCGCCCTGCAATAACCCTTGTACTACCCAGTTTCGGGGACCTTGGTACAGGCAGGCCGAGAATCCCCTCTTTACACCCGGGGTGCTTGATGCGAATCGCGTCGCGCTCCACACCGCTTTGGGGAACCTCGGTACAGGCAGGCCGGGGATTCCCTCTTTAACACCGAAGCTTTAAAAGCTTCACCCCGTTTTGGGAGCCCTGGTACAGGCAGGCCGGGAACTCCCTCTTTTATTGCTCTTGGAGATGGATCTCCAGCCGCCAGCGGCCGTCAGTCTTTTTCCCTCTCCATTCCCCGCGCAACGGCCGAGCCGCCACCAGGTTCAGTAGCAGGCCGCCATCGGTCTTGCGCACCCGCCAGTTCACATCCTTGTCATTGAGCTTGAGTTGCCCACTGCCAGCCTTGCCTTGCGCGTCGAACAGCAGCGCCACGGTGCCGTCGATATGCTCGCCGTGCAGCTTGGGTTCGCTGTTGAACCACACCACTACGCCGTCCGCTGCGGTCTCGACCTGTTGCAGCTCGACCGGGTCTGGCGTTGTCAGGCGGCCGATCATCAGGCCCACCATCAAGCCGACAATTGCCAAAGAGCCCATGACCCGTGGCATTAGCTTCGGTCTTGGGTCCTCTTCGGGGGTAGAATGCAGCGCATCTTTACCTTCGGAGCCGTGCATGTTTCACGTCATCCTTTTTCAACCAGAAATTCCGCCGAATACCGGCAACGTTATCAGGCTGTGCGCCAACAGTGGCTGCCACCTGCATTTGATAGAGCCTTTGGGCTTCGACATGGACGACAAGCGCCTGCGCCGCGCCGGGCTGGACTACCACGAGTACGCCACGCTCCAGCGCCACGCAGACCTGGCGAGTTGCCTGGAAAGCCTGGGCCACCCACGGTTGTTCGCGTTCACCACCAAGGGTTCGCAGCCGTTCCATGATGTCAGCTTTGCCGAAGGTGACGCCTTCCTGTTCGGCCCGGAAAGCCGGGGCCTGCCGGCGGAAGTGCTTGACGCGCTGCCCGACGGTCATCGCCTGCGTTTGCCGATGCGCGAGGGCTGCCGCAGCCTGAACCTGTCCAATACCGTGGCGGTTGCTGTCTATGAAGGTTGGCGCCAGCTCGGGTTCAAATAAAAAAAGCGCCGGTCACGGCGCTTTTTTATGGGTTGCATCGGCGGTTTACTGAACCGTCGACGAACCTTCCTGTTGCATGCGCTGCAGCTCTTGAGCGTACAGGGCATCGAAGTTCACCGGAGCCAGCATCAGCGCTGGGAACGAGCCACGGGTGACCAGGCTGTCCAGGGTCTCGCGGGCATACGGGAACAGAATGTTCGGGCAGAACGCGCCCAGGGTGTGGCTCATGGACGCTTCGTCCAGGCCCTGGATCAGGAAGATACCGGCCTGTTGCACTTCAGCGATGAAGGCCACTTCTTCGCCGTTCTTGACGGTCACGGAGAGGGTCAGCACCACTTCGTGGAAGTCACCTTCCAGAGCTTTCTGGCGGGTGTTCAGGTCCAGCGCAACGCTTGGGGTCCATTCCTGGCGGAAGATGGCCGGGCTTTTCGGCGCTTCGAACGACAGGTCACGCACGTAGATGCGCTGCAGCGAGAACTGTGGCGCTTGGGCTTCTGCAGCTTCGGTGTTCTGTTGGTCAGTCATCGCAGATCCTTGTGATCTTGGGGTCTTTTAGGGTTTAGGAGTCAGACGAGCAGCAGCGCATCGAGTTTACCGGCGCGCTCAAGGGCGAACAGGTCGTCGCAACCACCGATGTGCCTGGCGCCGATCCAGATCTGCGGCACGGACGTACGCCCCGCCTTCTGGGCCATTTCGGCGCGCACCTGGGGTTTGCCGTCGACCTTGATTTCTTCGAAGGCAACGCCCTTTTTCTCAAGCAGGGCCTTGGCCCGCATGCAGTAAGGGCACCAATCGCTGGAATACACGACAACCTGGCTCATATCACTTCACCAGCGGCAGGTTATCGGCGCGCCAGCTGCTGATGCCACCGGACAGCTTGGCCGCGGTGAAACCGGTCTTGAGCATTTCACGGGCGTGGGTGCCGGCGTGCTGGCCTTGGGCGTCGACCAGGATGATGGTCTTGGCCTTGTGCTTTTCCAGCTCGGCCAGGCGCGCGATCAGCTTGTCCTGCGGAATGTTCAGGGCACCGACGATGTGGCCGGTGGCGAAATCCTTGGCTGGGCGGATGTCCACGACAACGGCCTCGTCCTTGTTGACCAGCGCGGTCAGCTCCGCCGTGCTCAGGCTGCGGCCACCGCGGCTCAATTCGTGAGCGATCAGCAGCGCCAGCAGGATGACGAAGGCACCCACAAGCAGATAGTGGGCAGTGGCAAATGCAATCAGGTGATCAACCATCAAGGAGGTTCCAGGGCGTTAAAATGGCGGTAAGTATACACAGCCGTCAGGGGGGGCCAACCCCCGTAAAGCGGTGACGTGGTCGGAACTTCGCTTTAAACTGCCACTCCCTTTTCAATTGTCTTCCTTTATTACCGCCGCGAGAGGATCTATGACTACTACGCCTAAACCTTTGGTCCTGATAATTCTCGATGGCTTCGGACACAGTGAAAGCCACCACGACAACGCGGTATACGCGGCCAAGAAGCCGGTACTCGACCGCCTGACCGCCACCGTGCCCAACGGACTCATCTCGGGTTCCGGCATGGACGTAGGCCTGCCGGACGGCCAGATGGGCAACTCGGAAGTCGGCCACATGAACCTCGGCGCCGGACGAGTGGTATACCAAGACTTCACACGCGTGACCAAAGCGATCCGCGATGGCGAGTTCTTCGAGAACCCGACCATCTGCGCCGCGGTAGATAAAGCAGTGGCCGCTGGCAAGGCCGTGCACTTCATGGGCCTGCTGTCCGATGGCGGCGTCCACAGCCACCAGGACCATCTGGTGGCCATGGCCGAACTGGCCTTCAAGCGCGGCGCCGACAAAATCTACCTGCACGCCTTCCTCGACGGCCGCGACACCCCACCGAAAAGCGCGCAGTCGTCCATCGAACTGCTCGACGCCACGTTCGCAGCGCTGGGCAAAGGCCGTATCGCCAGCCTGGTGGGCCGTTACTTCGCCATGGACCGTGACAACCGCTGGGACCGCGTCTCCCAGGCCTACAACCTGATCGTCGACGGCCAGGCCGAATTCCACGCCGCCACCGCCCAGGAAGGCCTGGAAGCCGCCTACGCCCGTGGCGAGAGCGATGAATTCGTCAAGGCCACCACTATTGGTGAGCCGGTGAAGGTAGAAGACGGCGACGCCGTGGTGTTCATGAACTTCCGCGCCGACCGCGCCCGCGAGCTGAGCCGTGTGTTTGTCGAAGACGGTTTCAAGGAATTCGAACGCGCCCGCCAGCCGAAAGTGCAGTACGTGGGCCTGACCCAGTACGCCGCCAGCATCCCGGCCCCTGCCGCCTTTGCTCCGGGCAGCCTGGACAACGTGCTGGGCGACTACCTGGCGAAAAACGGCAAGACCCAGCTGCGCATTGCCGAAACCGAAAAGTACGCCCACGTGACCTTCTTCTTCTCCGGCGGCCGCGAAGAGCCGTTCCCAGGCGAAGAACGCATCCTGATCCCATCGCCAAAGGTCGCCACCTACGACCTGCAGCCGGAAATGAGCGCACCGGAAGTCACCGACAAGATCGTCGACGCCATTGAACACCAGCGTTACGACGTGATCGTGGTTAACTATGCCAACGGCGACATGGTCGGTCACAGCGGCAACCTGGAAGCCGCGACCAAGGCCGTGGAATGCCTGGACCTGTGCGTCGGCCGTATCGTCGATGCCCTTGAAAAGGTCGGCGGCGAAGCGCTGATCACCGCCGACCACGGCAACTGCGAGCAGATGTCCGACGAATCCACCGGCCAGGCCCACACCGCCCACACCACCGAGCCAGTGCCGTTCATCTATGTCGGCAAGCGTGATTTCAAGGTGCGTGATGGCGGCGTGCTAGCGGATGTGGCGCCGACTATGCTGATGCTGATGGGGTTGGAGAAGCCGGTGGAGATGACCGGTACTTCGATATTGGTTTAACCCCTTAAACCAACCGATTAAATCGCCCTAAACGGCTTTTTATGACGAACGCCTCAAAGCAGTTGGCTTTGAGGCGTTTTTTTTGCTGCGCTTGGCGGGCATACTAGGCCGTCCATTTCCCTGGTGTCGCCCGCCTCTATGCTTCGCGCCTTGATTACCCTTGCTCTTGTCTGCCTGCTCCAACCGGCGTTTGCCGATGAGCGCGCACAAACCCAACAACAGTTGGACGCTACGCGTCAGGATATTATCGAGCTGAAAAAACTGCTCGGCAAGCTCCAGGAAGAGAAATCCGGGGTGCAGAAAGACCTGCGCGGCACGGAAACCGAGATGGGCAAGCTGGAGAAGCAGGTCCAGGAGCTGCAGAAAGAATTAAAGAAGAGCGAGTCGGAACTGGAGCGACTCGACGCTGAGAAAAAAAAACTCCAGAGCGCACGCGTTGAACAGCAACGCCTGATCGCGATCCAGGCCCGTGCCGCCTACCAGAACGGCCGCCAGGAATACCTAAAGTTGCTGCTCAACCAGCAGAACCCCGAGAAATTCGCGCGCACCCTGACCTACTACGACTACCTGAGCAAGGCCCGCCTGGAGCAACTCAAAAGCTTCAATGAGACCCTGCGCCAGTTGGTCAACGTCGAGCAGGAAATCGGCAACCAGCAATCGCAGCTGCAAGACCAGAAAGTCGCCCTCGACACTCAGCGCAACGAATTGGACAAGGTCCGCAAGGAACGCCAACTGGCCTTGGCCAAACTCAATGATGACGTAAAGGCCCGTGACGCCAAGCTGCAGGCCCGCGAGCAGGACCAGGCTGACCTGGCCAAAGTGCTCAAGACCATCGAAGAAACCCTGGCCCGCCAGGCACGTGAGGCCGAAGAAGCGCGGCAGAAAGCGCTGATCGCCCAGCAGGAAGCCGAAAAAAAGCGCCAGCGTGAGGCCGAGCTGGCTGCCACCTCGGACGCGCCAGCACCGCGTAAACCGGCGCGTGCAGCGCCTGGCCCGCTGGTTTCCAGCGCCGGTGAAAACTTCGGCGGCCCTTTTGCTTCAGCCCGCGGCAAACTTCCATGGCCCGTTGATGGTCGATTACTGGCACGCTTTGGGGAAACCCGTGGCGATGACACCCGCGCGAAGTGGGATGGCGTGATGATCAGCGCCTCCGCCGGCAGCCAGGTGCACGCCGTCCACGGTGGGCGCGTGGTGTTTGCCGATTGGCTGCGCGGCGCCGGCTTGTTGGTGATTCTTGACCACGGTAATGGCTATTTGAGCCTTTACGGCCACAATCAGACTTTACTCAAGTCAGCAGGTGATGTTGTAAAAGCCGGTGAATCCATCTCCACTGTCGGTAACAGTGGTGGCCAGGACACCCCGGCGCTGTACTTCGCTATTCGTCAGCAGGGTCGCCCGAGCGATCCTGCACAATGGTGCCGTTCCCAAGGATAGGGCTGCATCTACATTAGGAGTTCGTTCGACATGCTGCATTTGTCCCGCCTCACTTCGCTGGCCCTGACGATCGCCCTGGTGATCGGCGCGCCTCTGGCATTTGCCGACCAGGCCGCTCCGGCGGCACCTGCTGCCTCGGCCGCGACCACCAAGGCGCCGTTGCCGCTGGACGAGCTGCGCACCTTTGCCGAGGTCATGGACCGGATCAAAGCCGCGTATGTCGAACCCGTAGATGACAAGACCCTGCTGGAAAATGCCATCAAGGGCATGCTCAGCAACCTCGACCCGCACTCCGCCTACCTGGGCCCGGAAGATTTTGCCGAGCTGCAGGAAAGCACCAGCGGTGAATTCGGCGGGCTGGGCATTGAAGTCGGCTCCGAAGACGGCAACGTCAAGGTAGTATCGCCGATTGATGACACCCCGGCATCCAAGGCCGGCATCCAGGCTGGCGACTTCATCGTGAAGATCAACGGCCAGCCGACCCGTGGCCAGACCATGACCGAAGCCGTAGACAAGATGCGCGGCAAGATCGGCCAGAAAATCACCCTGACCCTGGTGCGCGACGGCGGCAACCCGTTCGATGTGACGCTGACCCGCGCGACCATTGTGGTCAAGAGCGTGAAGAGCCAGCTGCTGGAGTCGGGCTACGGCTACATCCGCATCACCCAGTTCCAGGTCAAGACCGGCGACGAAGTGGCCAAGGCCCTGGCCAAGCTGCGCAAGGACAATGGCAAGAAGCTCAACGGCATCGTGCTCGACCTGCGCAACAACCCAGGCGGCGTGCTGCAGTCGGCGGTGGAAGTGGTCGACCACTTCATCACCAAGGGCCTGATCGTCTACACCAAGGGCCGTATCGCCAACTCCGAGCTGCGCTTCTCGGCCACCGGCAACGACCTCAGCGAAAACGTGCCCCTGGCCGTGCTGATCAACGGCGGCAGCGCCTCGGCCTCGGAGATCGTCGCCGGCGCCCTGCAAGACCAGAAACGCGGTGTATTGATGGGCACCACCAGCTTTGGCAAAGGCTCGGTGCAAACCGTGCTGCCGCTGAACAACGACCGTGCGCTGAAGATCACCACCGCGTTGTACTACACGCCGAATGGCCGTTCGATCCAGGCCCAAGGTATCGTGCCGGACATCGAGGTGCGCAAGGCCAAGATCACCAACGAGATCGACAGCGAGTACTACAAAGAGGCCGATCTGCAAGGTCACCTGGGCAATGGCAACGGCGGTGCCGACCAGCCAACCGGCAGCAGCAAGAAAGCCAAGCCGATGCCGCAGGACGACGATTACCAGTTGGCCCAGGCGCTGAGCCTGCTCAAGGGCCTGAGCATCACGCGCAGCCGTTGATATGCGTTTTGCCCTGATCATCGCTGTGCTGTGCAGCCTGGCTGGATTCGCCCACGCGACCCCGGCCAACGAGCCGCCCAAAGCCTACCTGACCCTCATCATCGACGACCTTGGGCAAAACCTGCCCAGGGATCGGCGTGTGCTGGCCTTGCCTGGGCCGGTGACCACGGCAATCATGCCCGACACGCCCCACGCAGCCGAATTCGCCCGCGAAGCGCACAGGGCCGGCAAGATCGTGATCCTGCATATGCCCATGGATCCGGCCACCGGTCCGTTTGCCTGGCACCCCGAGCTGCCCATCGAAGAACTCGGCAAGCGCTTGGACGCTGCCTTCAAGGCCGTGCCCTACACCGCCGGGATCAACAACCACATGGGCAGCCGCATGACTGCGCAACCCGCCGCCATGGCCTGGTTGATGGCTGAACTGCAACGGTGCAACAAGTTCTTTGTCGACAGCCGCACCAGCGCGCAAACCGTGGCGGCGGCCGAGGCCCAGAAGATTGGCCTGGCCCATGTTTCACGGGATGTATTCCTCGATGACGAGCGCACCGAAGCGGCGATCACCACGCAACTGCAAACGGCGATCAAACTGGCCCATAAGCAGGGCTCGGCGGTAATGATCGGTCACCCCTACCCACAGACCCTCGCGGTGCTTGAGCGCGAACTGCCCAAGCTCAAGGCCCGGGGCGTCGACTGGATCGATATCAAGTTGATGATCAGCGTGCGCAGCAACCAGGCGATGGCAGGCCATGGAAAAAACGGCATCTACCTTCCAGCCCGTAGATAGATACCGCTCGGCACCGCGTTCATTCTCCGATAGTTGAGGCGTCCATCAACTGGAGAATTCACCCATGAACCCTCTGCAATTCAATGATCTGCTCATCAGCTTCACCAACGAATTCCTGCCCCTGTGGAACGACAAGGGATCGGGCGCGCACAGCGCCATCGGCTTGTGGCGCCCCAGCACAGCGTCCGACGCACTGAACCCGTTTTTTTCCTTGGGCGACATTGCGGTCAATCACTATCGCAACATCAATCAAAGCAACGTCGTCGCCGTGGTCAGCGACGCCAACAAAGTCGATGGCACAGCGCTGCGCCCGCCAGTGGATTACCAATTGGTGTGGCACGACGAAGGCACCGGTGCACTCAGCAACGCATCTATCTGGCGCCCCATACCACCACAGGGCTATGTGGCGATGGGACTGGTGTACGGCGTGAACTACGACAAACCCTCGCGCCATGCCGTGCGCTGTGTACGCGAAGATCTGGTGGTGGCGTCCAACGTGGGCGAGCTGATCTGGAATGACAAAGGCAGCGGTTCCGCCAGCGATTTGAGCACATGGTCGATCATGCCTCCCGATGCATCAGCGGGAGAAATCTACTTGGCTCCCGGCACGTTCGTCGCCAATAACAGCTATGCCAGGCCAGGCCTTGCAACCTATTCGCTACGCCTGGCACTGACCGCGCCGCTCAACGACCTGCCGCCAACACCCGTTCTCGTCGGCACTGAAAGCCCTACCCTTGAAGAAACCACGCCGACTCTCCAGGTATGCGAGATTCCATGGTTCTGTGTAAAAGACCCGGAATTGACAGCAGTCGAACAGTTTCAGTCGTCACCGGTTTACCGGCTGGAGCGCACCGATCGCCACATGCTCGCAGGCTTCGGGCACAACACTGAGGCAACCAGCCAGCCATTCATGTGGACCGCCACCAAAGGCGAGCAAGGAGGCAATGCCAAAGCCTTGGCCTTCAATACAAATGTCGACCTGAGCCAAGAGTGGCCCGTGTACGCACCCGCCTTTGATCCGGCCTTCTCAGCGCATCTGCAGCGCGAGTTCACCCATATGCAACGCTCGGCGAAAGGCTGGAGCCAATCGTCGCCACTGGAAATCGTCACCTACATTGCGCCGAACAAAGCCGTTGCGGCCTACCTTCTGCACAGTGAATACCGGCTGTTACGCCAGGACGGCAGCCAAGTGTCAGGCACGGTCAGCTATACCAATGGCGATCACGTTTACCTGAGCGAATCCCGAGAGTCCGAGCCGCAACCCGAAGAGACACTTGCGCCCTCGATCCCGCCGTTAGCTCAGCCTGAGCTAGAGGTAACGAGCTACAATTTGTTCGACGACACCCTCACCCCGTAACTGATCGAGTGCCGCCTGAAGCTTGGCAACCACCTCATCCGGCACGTCTTTGTTCAGCGCCAGATACAACTGGGCGCTGTTGAAACGCAAGACGGTTTTGAGTTGAGTCACCCCGACCTGGCGGGCCAGATAACGGCCCGCCGGATCACCGGTGGCCCACAGGTCGATCTGGCCATCCATCAGCTTTTGCGCGTTGTCCTGGTCGCGCAGCGCAACGACCGGATTGAGTCCCTGCTTCTCCAGGGTCTCGGCGATGGCATCGCCTTTGTACGCGCCAATCTTGTAGCGCCGTGCGTGCTCAAGGTCCGTCAGTTGGATTTTGCTGTCAGCCTTGGCCAGCAACACCCAGTCGTCCGGGCCGATGGGGCCGACCCATTTGAACAGGGCTTCACGGTCCGGCAGGCGCGCCATCACGAATACGCCGTAACCGGGCTTTTCCAGGGCGAGTTTGTAGATGCGCTCCCAAGGAAAACGCAAGGTCAGGTTGTAGGAAATGCCGGCACGCTTGAAGGTTTCGCGCACGATGTCCACGGCGATGCCTTCGATGTTGTCTTCCTTGGCGAAGTTCTTGCCGTTTTTCGCCATGTTGTACGGCGGGAAGTTTTCCGTCAGCAACACCAGGGCGGTGTCAGACGGCTCCTCGGCGTGGGCCGGGCCCGCCAAAAGGATGGACGTACTGGCGAGGGCAAGCAGAAGATGTTTGAACATGAAGGGCTACCGGAATCCATGGCAAGCGCAGAGAGTGCCGCGCACTTGCCATGGTGTCCAGCAGCATTCAGCGAACGACGATACCGCGCGCAGCCATGTAGGCTTTAGCCTCGGGAACGGTGTATTCGCCAAAGTGGAAAATACTCGCCGCCAGCACTGCACTGGCGTGGCCTTCGATGACGCCGTCGGCCAAGTGTTGCAGGTTGCCGACGCCGCCGGAAGCGATCACCGGAATACCCAGCGCATCACTGATGGCACGCGTCACGCCCAGGTCGAAGCCGTTTTTCATGCCGTCCTGGTCCATGCTGGTCAGCAGGATTTCACCCGCGCCCAGGCCTTCCATCTTCATCGCCCACTCCACCGCGTCCAGGCCGGTCGGCTTGCGCCCGCCATGGGTGAAGATCTCCCAGCGCGGGGTTTCGCCCGGGCCGGAAACCTTTTTGGCGTCGATGGCGACCACGATGCACTGCGAGCCGAAGTGCTGCGCGGCTTCGCCGACAAACTCCGGGTTGAACACCGCGGCGGTGTTGATCGAGACCTTGTCCGCACCGGCATTGAGCAGGTTGCGGATGTCTTGCACAGTGCGCACACCACCGCCCACGGTCAGCGGGATGAACACCTGGCTGGCCATGCGCTCCACGGTATGCAATGTGGTGTCGCGGCCGTCGACGCTGGCGGTGATGTCGAGAAAGGTAATCTCGTCGGCACCTTGCTCATCGTAACGACGGGCGATTTCCACCGGGTCGCCGGCGTCGCGGATGTTCTCGAACTTGACGCCCTTGACCACGCGACCGTTGTCGACGTCCAGGCAAGGGATGATGCGTTTGGCCAGCGCCATGGTCAGTCCTCAGCCGTTGTAGGCGTCGCAGTAAGCCTGGGCTTCGGCGACGTCCAAAGTACCTTCGTAGATCGCCCGGCCGGTAATGGCGCCGATGATGCCCGGCGCCTTGGCGTCCAGCAGCGACTTGATGTCACCCAGGTTGTGGATACCACCGGAAGCGATCACCGGGATCTTGGTCGCAGCGGCCAGCGCGGCGGTAAACGGTACGTTGCAGCCCTGCATCATGCCGTCTTTGGCGATGTCGGTATAAACGATGGCGGACACGCCGTCGGCTTCGAACTGCTTGGCCAGGTCGATCACTTGCACGGTGCTGATTTCAGCCCAGCCATCAGTGGCGACAAAGCCATCCTTGGCGTCCAGGCCCACGATCACTTTGCCAGGGAACGCGCGGCAAGCTTCGGCAACGAACGCAGGGTCCTTCACGGCCTTGGTGCCGATGATCACGTAGCTCACGCCGGCCTTGACGTAGTGCTCGATGGTTTCCAGGGAGCGGATACCGCCGCCGATCTGGATCGGCAGGTTCGGGTAGCGCTTGGCAATCGCGGTCACTACTTCGCCGTTGACTGGCTGGCCTTCGAAGGCGCCGTTCAAGTCCACCAGATGCAGACGACGGCAGCCCCCTTCCACCCATTTGGCAGCCATGCTCACCGGGTCATCGGAGAACACGGTGGAGTCTTCCATGCGGCCTTGGCGCAGACGGACGCAAGCGCCGTCCTTGAGATCGATAGCGGGGATAATCAGCATCTGGCAAACCTTATTCGATATTCAGCAATGCTTGGGAAATCAGGGTTTCTCAAGCGACCACAGGTCGCTTTCGATGCTTTCGAACCTTTCTTTAAGGAGCGTCTGCGTATCGAAAATCGCCCTGTTGTAATAATGCGGAGCCACTTCAGTGGTGAACAGCTCAAGAATCTCGGCAACCTCGAACGAACCCAACTTGAGCTCGAAGCGATCCTCCATGAAGCGCTTGATCTTGAGGGTAGCCTCACTCTCCTGCTCAGGTGTGAGGTTCAAGACCGGCTGCTTCGGCTTCCTGGTCATTTACCAGCGCCCGTTCCAGGTGGCGAAGTTCTGCAGCAATTGCAGGCCATGGGTATGGCTCTTCTCCGGGTGGAACTGCACGGCAAAGCGCGAACCCTCGGCCAGCGCGGCGGCGAAATCGACGCCGTAGTGACCGCCACCCACCACCTGGCCGGGCTGACCGGCGGCGATGTAGTAGCTGTGCACGAAGTAGAAACGCGCCAGGTCCGGAATGTCGTGCCACAGTGGGTGGTCGACGGTCTGGCTGACTTCGTTCCAGCCCATGTGTGGGACTTTCAAGTGAGCGCCGTCTTCGTGCAGGTCCTTGCCGAAGAACTTCACCTGGCCTGGGAACAGGCCGATGCAGTCGACGCCGTCGTTCTCTTCACTGCGGTCGAGCAAGGCTTGCATGCCCACGCAGATACCGAGGAACGGACGGTCCTGGCTGACTTCGCGCACCAGGCTGTCAAAGCCCAGGCGGCGGATCTCGGCCATGCAATCACGAATCGCGCCGACGCCGGGAAACACCACCCGGTCGGCTTCGCGAATCACGCTGGCATCGCTGGTGATCAGCACCTTGCCGGCCCCTACGTGTTCGAGGGCCTTGGCCACCGAGTGCAGGTTACCCATGCCGTAATCGATAACCGCGACCGTCTGCATTACAGGACGCCCTTGGTCGAGGGCATTTGCCCGGCCATGCGGTCATCCAGCTCGACAGCCATGCGCAGCGCGCGGCCGAAAGCCTTGAACACGGTTTCGATCTGGTGGTGGGTGTTGGTGCCGCGCAGGTTGTCGATGTGCAGGCTGACGAGTGCGTGGTTGACGAAACCCTGGAAGAATTCCTGGAACAGGTCGACGTCAAAGCCGCCCACGGTGGCGCGGGTGTAGGGCACGTGCATCTGCAGGCCTGGGCGGCCGGAGAAGTCGATGACTACGCGCGACAGCGCTTCGTCCAGCGGGACATAGGCGTGGCCGTAGCGACGGATGCCTTTTTTGTCGCCGATGGCCTTGGCAAACGCCTGGCCGAGGGTGATGCCCACGTCTTCCACCGTGTGGTGGTCGTCGATGTGCAGGTCGCCTTTGCTGACGATATCCAGGTCGATCAGCCCGTGACGGGCGATCTGGTCCAGCATGTGCTCAAGAAAAGGTACACCGATATCAAATCGGGCCTTTCCGGTGCCATCCAGGTTGATCGAGGCTTTGATCTGGGTTTCCAGAGTGTCGCGCTCGACGGACGCCTTACGTTCGGCCATCACCAGCTCCGCAAAATCATTGGGCGAAAAAGGCAGCCATTATAGGGGCGCGGGCGCTAAACAGAAACATCGGAGGGGATAAGACTGACGAGTTGAAGCGAGGAATGTCGGGGATAGACATGTGCATACATGTGGGTACCCGCTTATGTGGCGAGCGGGCTTGCCACAACAAGCCCGGCTCCCACAGGAGCCAGGCCTATCTGATTACTGCAACTTAGTGGAACAGTACCGCCGTCTTCTGCAGGGTCACCCACACACCCCACGCCAACGGAATACCCACCACCAGCCACGCAGCGATTGCCAACGGCACGGTGCCAGGGGCGGCTTTCCACTCCAGGGAAGTGGTCGCGTCCGCGCCTTTGTCGTGGCCCAGCGCCTGTTCGGCGGCCAGTTCGGCGTCGGTCATGAAGTACTTGTCGGCCACTGGACGAACCAGCAGGTTGCAGATGAAACCCAGCACCAGCAGGCCGGCGAGGATGTACAAGGTGATGTCATAGGCAGCGGCGCGCTCTACGCCGATGCTCAGTTGATACTCACGCAGGTAGTTCACCAGTACCGGGCCCAGCACACCCGCCGCAGCCCAGGCTGTCAGCAGACGACCGTGGATCGCACCGACCATCTGTGTACCGAACAGGTCAGCCAGGTAGGCCGGAACGGTCGCAAAACCACCGCCGTACATCGACAGGATGATGCAGAACGCGGCCACGAACAGCGCCACGTTGCCCAGATGACCCAGGTTCGGGATCAGCGCGTACAGGGCAAAGCCCAGAGCGAAGAACACGAAGTAGGTGTTTTTACGGCCCAGGTAGTCGGAGAACGACGCCCAGAAGAACCGGCCACCGATGTTGAACAGGCTCAACAGACCGGTGAAACCTGCGGCGATGGCAGCGATGGAAGCCAATTGGCCCGCATCCAGTTGGCCAAACGGCACATCCACACCCAGCAGCTTGCCGCCGAACACTTCCTGCAGCAGTGGCGAAGCCATGCCGAGGATGCCGATACCGGCGGAGACGTTCAGGCACAGCACCAGCCAGACCAGGCGGAATTGCGGGGTTTTCCACGCTACGTTCACGTGTACGTGACGGTGAGTGATCATCGCGTTGCTGGCTTTTTTCGCCGGCGCGGTCCAGCCCTCAGGCTTCCAGCCGGTCGGCGGAACGCGGTAGGACAAGGCGCCGCCGATCATGAACACGAAGTAGATCGCAGCCATCACCAGGAAGCTCTGCCATACGCCCACGCTGTCTGGGGTGGCGAAATGGCCCATCAGTGCCGCAGCCAACGGGGCACCGACCATCGCGCCACCGCCGAAGCCCATGATCGCCATGCCGGTGGCCATGCCACGCTTGTCCGGGAACCACTTGATCAGGGTCGACACAGGCGAGATATAGCCCAGGCCCAGGCCGATACCACCGATGACCCCGGAGCCGATCCACATCAGCCAGATCTGGTGGGTATAGATACCCAACGCCGAGATCAACAGGCCACCGCACCAGCACAATGCCGATACCACACCGGCTTTACGTGGTCCGGCGTGTTCCAGCCAGCCGCCCCAGATCGCTGCCGAGCAGCCCAGGAAGATGAAGAACAGGGTGTAGATCCAGCCCAGCATGGAGATGGGCCAGTCGCATTGGGACGAGAAGACTTGGCTGATGAAGCTCATGTCCGGCGCGCAGGCGACCGGTTTGGTGATACCCAGCGCCTTGGACAGTGGCAGCCAGAACACCGAGAACCCGTAGGCCATGCCGATGCACAGGTGGATGGCCAAGGCGGCCGGTGGAACCAGCCAGCGGTTGAAGCCGGGCTTGGCGATAATGCGTTCCTTGGACAGGAACGCAGGCTGTGCGGCAGTTGAACCCGCCGCAGTGCTAGTGCTCATTGGTGTTTCCCCCAGTTGTTAGTATGTGTCCGTCAGGCGCTCTCTCCCTCGGCCTTGCACGCAAAGCGTTGGCCGTTGTTGTTGAGTAAAGCTCCATTTAAGCGCGACGCTATGTCGCAGAAGGCAGACGAACCTGCGCAGATTAGCACCTGTGGATGACAGAAAAACCAAACTGATATCACCTTTTTCGGGAAATCTGTTTTGTTTGACGCCAGAAACCCGTTTCCCCGCCCCTGGATACAATGTAACGATCGGGGCACTGACGCAGGCCGTCGGGCGTTATACTCTGCGGCTAAATTTTGAAATCGACATACAAGGACTCGCCCATGAAAGCGTTCGGCAAAATCCTGGGTCTGGTACTTCTCGGGCTGTTGCTGATCATTGTGGCTCTAGGCTTTGCCCTGACCCATCTCTTCGATCCCAACGACTATAAAGACGAGATTCGCCAGATTGCCCGCGACAAGGCCCACATCGAGCTGACGCTCAATGGCGATATCGGCTGGAGCCTGTTCCCCTGGCTTGGCCTGGAACTGCACGAAGCCAGCGTGGCGACCCTGACCGCGCCGACCCAACCGTTCGCCGACCTGCAGATGCTCGGCCTCTCTGTACGCGTGTTGCCGCTGTTGCGCCGCGAAGTGCAGATGAGCGATGTACGCGTCGAAGGCCTGAACCTGCGCCTCAACCGTGACAAGCAAGGCCACGGCAACTGGGAAGACATCGGCAAGAACGTCAGCGAGGCGACCGTCGGCAGCCCTGGCTCGACCGAGCAACCTGCCGAGACCGAACCGGAAAAACCCTCGAAGCCCATCCGCCTGGACATCGACAGCCTGACGGTCAACAACGCCCGCGTTGAATACAACGACGAGCAGACCGGCAAGCAGTTCAGCGCCGAAAGCATCCAACTGAGCGCCGGCGCCGTGCACGAAGGTGCCAGCATTCCGGTGAAGCTCACCGCCTTCTTCGGCAGCAACCAACCGGTAATGCGCGTCAAGACCGAGCTCAACGGCAACCTGCGTATCCAGCGTGCGCTCAAGCGCTACCAGCTTGAAGACATGAAGATCAGCGGCGAAGCCACGGGCGAGCCGCTGCAAGGCAAGACCGTGACGTTCTCCACCCAAGGCCAATTGCTGGTGGACCAGGCGGCCAATATCGCCGAATGGACCAATATGAAGTTGTCGGCCAATCAACTGCGCGCACTGGGCGAGCTGAAGGTCAACGACCTGGACAAGACTGCGCAGCTCAGCGGCGCACTGTCCATTGCCCAGTTTGACCTGGCCAAGTTCCTCGACGGCATTGGCCACCCGCTGCCGCCCATGGCCGAGGGCAGCCTGAGCAAGGTCGAACTGGTCAGCCGCCTCAAGGGCACGCCGAGCAGCCTCGCCCTGGAAGACCTGAACCTGAAACTCGATGGCAGCACCTTCACCGGTCGTCTGGCCGTGGAAGACTTTGCCAAGCAATCCCTGCGCGTCCAGCTCAAGGGCGATACGTTCAACGCCGACAACTATCTGCCGGCCAAGTCTGAATCCGCCAAGGGCGCAGCCGCAGCCCGCCAGGCCGAAGTACAGAACAGCGAAGCCGGTGCCATGGCCGCCGGCGGCACCACGCCGCTGCCTGACGCGCCGACCAAAGGCGCCTGGAGCACCGACAAACTGCTGCCGCTGGCGCGACTGCGCACGCTGGATGTGAATGCCGACCTGGCCTTCGGTCAACTGACCCTGAGCAAGCTGCCGATCCAGAATGCGGCGCTCAAAGCGTCCGGCATCGATGGCCAGCTCAAGCTCGACACCTTGAGCGGCGGCCTCTACAACGGCACTTTCCAGGCCAACGGTACGCTTGACGTGCGCCAGGATATTCCGGTGCTGGCGCTGCAAAGCCATATCAAGCAAGTGCCGGTCGAACGCATCCTGCAAGCCCAAGGGCAAAACCCGCCGGTGAAGGGCCAGATCACCCTCGACAGCAATCTCACGGGTCGCGGCAATAGCCAGAAAGCCCTGATCGACAGCCTCAACGGCACCGCCAGCTTTGTGATCAACAACGGTGTGTTGCTCAACGCCAACCTCGAACAGCAACTGTGCACCGGCATTGCCCTGCTCAAGAGCAAGACCTTGAGCAGCACGCCGCAAGGCAAGGACACACCGTTCCAGGAGTTGAAGGGCAACCTGACCTTCCGTAACGGCGTGGCCAGCAACCCTGACCTGAAAGTGCGCATCCCAGGCCTGACCGTCAACGGCAACGGCGACGTCGACCTGCGCGTGCTGGGCATGGACTACCGCGTCGGCATCATCGTCGAAGGCGACCAGCGCGAAACCCCGGACCCAGCCTGCCAGGTGGGCTCGAACTTCCAGGGCATCGAAGTGCCGCTGCGCTGCCGTGGCCCGCTGGAACTGGGCGCCAAGGCCTGCCGCCTGGACAAGGACGGCCTCGGCCAGGTCGCCATCAAGGCCGCCGGCAACCGCCTGAACGAAAAGCTGGAAGAGAAGCTCGACAAGGTGAACCCACAGCTCAAAGATGCTTTGAAAGGCCTGTTCAAACGATGAGAAACGAGCAGTTTTCAACGGCGGTGCTGGACTGGTACGACCGCCACGGTCGCCACGACCTGCCCTGGCAACAGGGCATCACGCCTTACCGGGTGTGGGTCTCGGAGATCATGTTGCAGCAGACCCAGGTAAGCACCGTGCTCAATTACTTCGACCGTTTCATGGCCTCGCTGCCAACGGTCGAGGCCCTGGCTGCTGCGCCAGAAGATGAAGTGCTGCACCTGTGGACCGGCCTGGGTTACTACACCCGGGCGCGCAACCTGCAAAAAACCGCGAAGATTGTCGTGGCCGAGTACGGCGGCGAGTTTCCCAGGGATGTCGATAAGCTCACCGAGCTGCCTGGCATCGGCTTGTCCACCGCCGGCGCAATCGCCAGCCTGAGCATGGGCCTGCGGGCGCCGATCCTCGACGGCAACGTCAAACGCGTGCTGGCGCGCTTTACCGCGCAAGAGGGCTACCCGGGCGAGCCCAAGGTGGCCAAGCAGCTGTGGGCCACCGCAGAACGCTTCACGCCCCATGACCGCGTCAACGCCTACACCCAGGCGATGATGGACATGGGCGCCACGCTCTGTACCCGCAGCAAACCCAGCTGCCTGTTGTGCCCGCTGGAAAAAGGCTGCGAAGCCCATATGCTTGGCCTGGAAACGCGCTACCCGATCCCCAAGCCACGCAAGACCATCCCGCAGAAGCGCACGCTGATGCCGTTGCTGGCCAATGCCGAGGGCGCGATCCTGCTTTACCGCCGCCCTTCCACGGGCCTGTGGGGCGGCCTGTGGAGTTTGCCGGAGCTGGATGACCTGCAAGACCTCGAACACCTGGCCAACCAGCACGCGCTGGAGCTGGGCAAGCAACAGGCACTGCCGGGGCTGATCCACACCTTCAGCCACTTCCAACTCGCCATCGAACCCTGGCTGGTCCAGGTCGAGGAAACCGCCCATCACGTGGCCGAGGCCGACTGGCTCTGGTATAACCTCGCCACCCCGCCGCGCCTGGGCCTTGCCGCCCCGGTAAAAAAACTGCTGAAGCGCGCGGCCGATGTATTGAATGCAGGAGTTCCGTCATGACCCGCACCATCATGTGCCGCAAGTACAAAGAAGAATTGCCAGGCCTCGAACGCCCTCCGTACCCAGGCGCCAAGGGCCAGGACATTTTCGAGCACGTCTCCGCCAAAGCCTGGGGCGACTGGCTGAAACACCAGACCCTGCTGATCAACGAAAAACGCCTGAACATGATGAACGCCGAAGACCGTAAATACCTGGCGGGCGAAATGGACAAGTTCTTTTCCGGCGAAGATTACGCCAAGGCCGACGGCTACGTGCCGCCTGCTCAATAATTGATCAAAAACCGGGGTCTGCACGTAAGCGACGGTAATAATTAAATATTTTTTGAAAACTTGCTTGACGACCCCCTGAAAAACCCGTTTAATGCGCCCCGTTGCCCAGATAGCTCAGTCGGTAGAGCAGGGGATTGAAAATCCCCGTGTCGGCGGTTCGATTCCGTCTCTGGGCACCACTATTCAGTTTCAGGTGGTGCAAACGTCATCTGAAACACACAAGAAACCCGCCTAGTGCGGGTTTTTTGTTGCCTCGGATTTATCGATTAGTCTGAGGCGATTCAGCATCGCCCCAGACGATCTTTCACTTGCCATCCCACATCAACGTAAACACCGCGACCCGCTCCTGATCGGAGATCTGAAAGCCCCGCTCCTCGACCCGATCAATCCAACCCTGGGCCGACAGCTTCTCGCCAAAACGCACCAGGCGCCCATAGCGCTTGAAGACCGCTCTGAGCACATTGATCATCGCCGGGTAGCTGCAGCCGCCGTCAAAGCAGATGCTCAACCAGCCAATTCGCGAACGGCCGATCACGTGGCCACAGTCAGGCCGCTTAAAGTCCTTTTTCGTCATGTCCATGATGCTTCCAGTACGGCAATTCCAAAAAACAGTTCGACTGAGTGACCGATCAGTCACTCAGCCAGCGAACATACAGCAACTTGCTGATTCATTTCAGCAAAAACACCATCAGCGGATTGTCGTTCAACCGCCCCTCAAAAGTCGGCGCCTGGCGCTCAAGCGGCGTCCTTTGCAGCAGCGCGGTCTCCTTGCGCGACACGATTACCCAGGCAGGTCGAGGCAAGCCCTCCAAGCCCTCAAGCTGTTGACCGCCGATAAACAGCGGTTGCTCATCATGATCCAGGTTCATCATGTAGCGCACCGCCCAGGTGTCTCGCCCCAGATTGATAAACACCAGCGGCCCAGGCGTCTCGACACGCAACGCTTCTACCTGACCGACAAACTTGCGGGTATCGAACTGCATATCCTTGGACGGCTCCACCACCGCCACCAATAACAACCATTGCGCCAGCAATGCGATCAGGCTGAGCCGCACCAACCGCCCCCCTCGCCGCCAGGCAATCAGCGCTGCCACTTGCAGCACCACCAGCACACCCATCAACAGTGGCAGCGAAACGTCGGGCCAGTAACCATGCTTTTGCCAACCATGCCGACAGACAAAGACTACAACCACGCACAACGCCGGTAGCGCCACGACCAGCCCTTCGTAGCATCGGCGCACGCCCGAGAGCCAACTCGGCGCCTGGAGCAGCCCATAGGCCGCGACAGCCGCAAACATCGGCACCATGGGCAGGATGTAATAGGCACGCTTGAAGTGCGGCACCGACAGCCCGAGCAAGATCATCAAGCCGCAGGCGCCGAGTCGCACCACCAGTTGCATATCGCCTTCGAGCCGCTCGGACCAGCGATGACGCAGCGCAATCATGGTGGCCAGCGCCAACGGCACCACCGGGAAGTAGCGGTACAGGCTCAGTTGGAAGTAGAAATAGAACGGCTCGCCGGTTTCATCGAGGCGGCCGCCCACCTGCATCTTGAACACCTCGTCGGCAAAGGCGTCACCCCCGCTGATGCGCGCCAACTTCACCAGCAACCACCAACAGGCTGCCAGCAACACCAGGCCAACAGCGCCGTGAACCAGCACCTGTTTCACCCGCTCCCCAGGCTTGCCCAACGCCCAGTACACGCACACCACGCCACAGACTTCGATCAATCCCAGCGGCCCGCGTATCGCAAAGCCCAGGACGAACAACGGAAACACCGCAAGCCGCCTCCAGCGCCCGCCACTGTGCAGCAGGTAGAAACTTCCCACACACAACAATGCCACCATCTGATCCAGGCAGACTGAGCGGGATTTTTCGAGCAATTGGGTCGTGAGCAAGGTCAACAACACAGTGAGCAGCGCCCACTGGCGATTCGCCGGGACCAGCAGGCGATAGACCACGGCCACCACGCCCGCAGAAGCCAGGGCGGTGGGCAGTACATTCGCCAAATGGTTAGGGGCGCCCAACAGTCGGGCAAACACATAGCTGAAGAACGTCGCGGTGCCGGGGTAATCCGCGTAGGGCTGACCATAGGTGGTCGGGAAAAGACTCGCGCCATGGCGAAACATTTCTTGCAGGAACAGCGCCCAGCGTCCGTCAAACCCTTGGGGCTGCTGATCCCAGATACCCAGGGTGAACAACAGCAGGGCGAACAGGAAAATGCCCAGGGACTCCAGGCGAAAACGGTTGCGGTGATCCATCGGTTGACCTGTCAGGTAAGGGGCGCCGACTTATGGTGCCGACTGCCCTGCTGAATAGCGCCTGAACAGACCTGAATATTCCGGTGTTTACCGACCCACGGGCCACACCCATTTCGGGATCAATCGAACGTAAATCAACTCACCCAGCAGTTCGACCAGGGTTTGCAGGATCACCGCTGTCGCCGCCAACCCGCGCACATCCTCCGGCAGCGCCAGCGCCAAGGGCAACACCACCAGTGAATTGCGCGTCGATGCGCTGAACGTCACCGCCCTGGCCGTCACCGCAGGCAGCGCAAACAGCCGCGATGCCAGCGCGCCCATCAACGGCGCCAGCAACAGGAAAGCGATGTACACCGGGATCACCGGCAGCAACAGGTTGATATCCCGCACCACCGAGGTGATTTGCGAGCCAATCACCACAAACAGCACCAGCGCCATCGCTGGCACCGGCATCCAGGCCCAGGCGTCGTTCCAGGCACTGACGAGCGATGATCGCCGTGCCAGGGAAGTGGTGAGCACCGCCAGAACCATCGGCACCACGATCAGCAGGAAGAACGCCTCGATAAACGGCCCCACCTCCACCACCACCTCAGATTGCGTACCGAGCATTACGCTCAGATAGATCGGCAACAACGCCAACTGCAGCAACAACAACACCGGCGTCGCCGCCAGCATCAGCCGCGAATCGCCCTTGCCGATATGGGTAAACACCACCACGTAGTCGATGCACGGGGTCAGCAATACCAGCAACGCCCCTACCAGCAGTGCCGGGCGTCCTGCCAGGCCTTGGGTCAATGCCCATACCAGTGACGGAATGAGGATGAAGTTGGCGAGCAGCAATGCCGACAGGAAGCGTTTGTTGCTAAGGCTTTGGCGCACGTCCAGAAAGGGGATTTGCAGGAACATTGCGTACATCAGCACCGCGATGGTGGGTGTGATCAGTGCGCTGAGGTGGTGGGCGAATGAGGGGGCGAGCAGGCCGAAACCGGCAGCCAGCAGCACGACTACGAAGTACAAAGGCATCTGGTTGCGTTCGAGGGTATCGCGGGTCATGAAAACGCCTTGGTAGATCGCAAAGGTGTAAGCCTATGCATCTATTGGCGCAAGGTCGAGTGGAGCGGAACGATTGCATCCGAGGGGTATTCTTGACGTGTGTGCAGTACGGTCAGAATTTCAACCTGCTCCATCACTCGATACACAACTAAATAGTTTGGATGAACGACCATTTCCCGAGTGCCTGACAAGCGGCCTTGCTTGAATCCATACGGCATTGAAGACAAATGTTCAGTAGCAGCAACAATGATACGGTGCAGCGAAGCCGCTGCAACGGGGTTGTACTGCTCAATGAAATCAATAATTTCAGTCAAGGCCACAATAGCCTCGGGTCGCCACTTAACGAGCAGCACGGCGAGCCTTGCGCCTCTCTTCTAACATCCTCTCAACCTCAGCCAGAGCCTCATCATGCGGAATACTAGGTCGAGGATCATCAATCGAAGCCTGCACCTTGGCACGGAACCAACGGTCATAGCTGGCAGCCTGCTCTTCAGTTTCAAACTCAGAAACGATGGGAGAAAGTGGGATGCTCATAGAGACCTCCTTAATGGATGCCTGCCAGTCTAATCGGTCCATGGTTTGCTGTCGTTCCTCTCGGATGTATGGCTTTATCAGCGGGTATCGAAGGTTAATGACCCTGCCAGACGCGGTGCAACTACTGGCAAACTGGTGAACTGTTACTAAAAAAATAAGAAACCTATAAAGGCCGAGAACCCAATGAATTTGAACGACGCCTCTTTGCGATTGCCCTCGGCCTCACCTGCGCGCGACCACGGCGAATCCTTCAAGGAGCCCGCCGCCGACGGCCACCTGCTAGGCGGCTTCACCTGGCGCCACATCAGAACCGATCCCACACGCCCCGTGGTCATCATCAACGCTGCCACCTCCGTGCGCTGCCGCCACTACGCCCGCTTCGCCGACTACCTGTTCACCAACGGCTTTGACGTCATCACCTACGACTACCGTGGCATCGGCGAATCCCGCAGCGGCTCATTGCGCGGCTTCAAGGCTTCATGGTCGGACTGGGGCGTGCTGGATTTCGAGGCCATGTTGCAACGTGCGCAACGGGAGTTCCCGGGGCAGCCGATTGATGTGGTCGGCCACAGCTTCGGTGGCTGCGCGGCAGGGCTCGGGGCGTCGGGTGCGGTCATTCGGCGAATGGTGACCGTGGGCGCGCAATTTGCGTACTGGCGCGATTACGCAGCAAGTGTGCGCTGGCAGATGTTTGCCAAGTGGCATGTGATGATGCCGCTACTGACCGAGCTGTGCGGACACTTTCCCGGTAAGCGCCTGGGCTGGCTGGAAGATACACCGGCGGGCGTGGTGCGGGATTGGAGCACCCCGACGCCCAGATATGAAACACGCCCCAGCGGAAGAGCCCTGGATGAGTTGCCGTTCAGTCGCGTGAAGGCGCAGATACTGGCAATCAGCATTACCGACGATCCGTTCGGGACCGTCGCCGCCATCGAACGGTTATTGGGTTATTTCGACGGCAGTGAGTGCACTCATTTACGGATAGCGCCTGAGGATATAGGCGAAAAAACAGTCGGACATTTCGCATTTTTTCGCAGCGAGTATCAGGATCGGTTGTGGCCGATTGCACTGGCGTGGCTTCAAAACGGCCAATTGACTGCAGATACCCTTGGGATTTCCCCCAACCTGCGCTTCAATACCCCACCCAGACCCAAAACCCTAGGACGCTGAGCCCATGGCCTCGCCAAACAAGCAGCAAAAACGTGCCCACCGGGCCAAGGCCAAGGCCAAGCAGAACCGCACCCAGCGCGCCGTCGCGACCAAGCCGGATGCGTTTGCCGGCGATGACAGCCGCATTGACCTTGAGTCAGTGGATCTGACCGAACTATTCGTAGAGATGCGCACCGCTGGCGAAACCAGCCAGCAGACCCTGTGCGCGGTGTTCCTGGCCCACCCGTTGCTGGCACTGGTGCTGGAGCAGGAAGGCGAGGAAGAAGCCACCGACTTTATCCTCGCGGCGCTGATCGAATATCGCCAGTGGGTTACGGATACCGATGATGAAGCCGCGGCACTGGCGTGGATCGAGTCGCCGGAATTCCAGGCGGATTACGTGGCGGCCTCACAAGCGCTGACCAGCTCGGCTGACTGATTGCACACATAAATAAGGGAGCCCAATGGCTCCCTTATTGTTTTCTTCAACAGATCAATTCAGCACCGCAGCACCCACTCTCTGCGCCTTGCGACGGCTCGCCACAATCAGCCCCGCCGCCACTACCAGCAAGCTCAACACGCCGGTCGCAATGATCTCGACCCGGTGCGCTTCCTGGAACAGCATGATGGTCAGCGTGCCCACGATGAACACCATTACTGCGTAGGTCAGGCCTGGGAACAGCCACATTTTGAAAACAATCTTCTCGCCCGCCGCCGTGCGCTTCTGGCGCATGCGCAGTTGCGACACCGCGATCACCAGGTACACCAGCAACGCAATGGCGCCGGAGCTGGCCAGCAGGAACTCGAACACTGCCGCAGGGGCCACGTAGTTGGCGAATACCGCCAGGAACGCCGCGCCAGTCGACAGCAACACCGCCCAGTAAGGCGTGCCACTCTTGTTGGTGCGCTTGGCCACCGCCGGCGCATCACCGCGACGACCCAGGGAGAACAGCATGCGCGAGGCGGTGTACAGCGCCGAGTTCAAGCAGCTGGTCACCGCAACCAGTACCACCAGATCGACGATCAGCTTGGCATTCGGAATGCCCATGCGCTCCAGCACGGTCTGGTAGGAACCAACGGCCGCCAGGGTCGGATCGTTCCATGGCACCAGGGACACCACGATGAAGATCGACAGCAGGTAGAACAAACCAATGCGCCAGATCACCGAGTTGGTGGCCTTGGTGATCTGCTGGCCTGGGTTCTTCGACTCAGCTGCCGCGATAGTGACAATCTCGGTGCCCATGAAGGAGAACATGGTGGTCAGGATTGCCGCCAACACGGCGCCCATGCCGTTGGGCATGAAGCCTTGGGTGTCGAACAGATGCGAAACGCCGCTGACCTGGCTGGTCGGCAGGAAGCCGAAGATCGCGGCCAGGCCGAGGATCACGAAGCCGACGATGGCCACAACCTTGATCAACGCAAACCAGAACTCGAACTCGCCGTAGTTCTTCACGCTGAACAGGTTGGTCGCGGTCAACAGCAAAGTGATGATCAGCGTAAAGGCCCAAATGGCCACGTCCGGGAACCAGGCATGCAGAATGGTCGCCGCCGCGTTGGCTTCCAATGGAATCACCAATACCCAGAACCACCAGTACAACCAGCCGATGGTGAAACCGGCCCAATGGCCAATCGCCCGGTCGGCGTAAGTGGAGAACGAACCGGTGTCCGGCGACGCCACGGCCATTTCGGCCAGCATGCGCATCACCAATACCACCAGCGTGCCCGCTGCGGCATAGGCCAGCAGTACGGCCGGGCCGGCAGCTGCAATCGCGTGGCCGGAGCCAACAAACAAACCGGCACCAATAACGCCGGCAATCGACAGCATGGTGACGTGACGCGGTTTGAGCCCCTGTTCGAGGTCATTGGAGCTTTGCGTACTACTCATTGACACACCTTTACGAGGAATTGCGAAAACGGTCCGCCCGGCCCGGGATCTTTCTCGTGAAAAGAAACCAACAGGGCGTTCTTTATTTTTTACGCAAGATTTGCGCCAAAATGTTACAGAGCCGCGATTGACGCGGGCTGTAGGACGTTTCAACACGACTCGCAAGTCATTGAGAACAATGGCATTCCGCTATAGCGTTACCGTGCGACTCACATTCAAGACGAATAAACGCACCATAAACACACACAAAAAGTACGTGACGCCCTACAAAAGGGCTGATATGCACCGTTTGCCCGGTTAACCCTTCCAACACCCGGCCAAAGCTGGCACCATCGCGCCCTTTTTTACGCGAAGCCTGCGGTTTTTCGGGTTCAAACGGATGTTCGGTTGTTGATGGCGCGACACGCTGCTGTGCCGATGCGACACCCTGCCGCACACCACCTGTTTACCGCCGGCCATGCTGTTGGCTGCCATCAAGACGCTATGCTAGCTTGGCGCCTCGCCAGGAAGGCGGCCCAACAGCAGGATCGCAACGAACACAATGAGGACCCCACATGGCCGAGGCCACGCCCGCGCTTGAAATCCGCAACTTGCATAAACGCTATGGTGAGCTGGAGGTACTTAAAGGTATCTCGCTGACCGCTCGCGACGGCGATGTGATCTCGATCCTGGGTTCCTCCGGTTCCGGCAAGTCCACCTTCCTGCGCTGCATCAACCTGCTGGAAAACCCGCACCAGGGCCAGATCCTGGTCGCCGGCGAAGAACTCAAGCTCAAGGCCGCAAAAAACGGCGAGCTGATGGCCGCCGACGGTAAGCAGATCAACCGCCTGCGCAGCGAAATCGGTTTTGTGTTTCAAAACTTTAACCTGTGGCCGCACATGAGCATCCTCGACAACATCATCGAGGCCCCTCGTCGCGTGCTTGGCCAAAGCAAGGCCGAAGCCATCGAAGTGGCCGAAGCCTTGCTGGCCAAGGTCGGCATTGCTGACAAACGCCACGCTTACCCCGCGCAATTGTCCGGCGGCCAGCAGCAACGGGCGGCCATTGCACGCACCCTGGCGATGCAGCCTAAAGTCATCCTGTTCGATGAGCCCACTTCGGCGCTTGACCCGGAAATGGTTCAGGAAGTACTTAATGTGATCCGCGCGCTGGCCGAAGAAGGCCGCACCATGCTGCTGGTCACCCATGAAATGGGCTTCGCCCGCCAGGTGTCCAGTGAAGTGGTGTTCCTGCACCAGGGCCTGGTCGAAGAGCAAGGATCGCCACAGCAGGTGTTTGAAAACCCGCTTTCGGCGCGCTGCAAACAATTCATGTCCAGCAACCGCTAACGGAGCAACATGCATGCAGAACTATAAAAAATTCCTTCTGGCCGCGGCCGTCTCGATGGCGTTCAGCGCCACGGCCATGGCAGAAACCTTGAAAATGGGGATCGAAGCGGCCTACCCGCCGTTCAACAATAAAGACGCCAGCGGCAACGTCGTCGGCTTCGACAAAGACATCGGCGACGCCCTGTGCGCCAAGATGAAAGTCGAGAAGTGCGAAGTGTATGTGTCCGACTGGGACGGCATCATCCCGGCCCTGAACGCCAAGAAGTTCGACTTCCTGGTGTCCTCGTTGTCGATCACCGACGAGCGCAAGCAAGCCGTCGACTTCACCGACCCGTACTACTCCAACAAGCTGCAGTTCATCGCGCCTAAAGCCACTGCGGACTTCAAGACCGACGCGACTTACCTGAAGGGCAAGACCATCGGCGCCCAACGCGCGACGCTGGCCGGCACCTACCTGGAAGACAAGCTGCCGGACACCACCGCCAAGCTGTACGACACCCAGGAAAACGCCTACCTCGACCTGACCTCTGGTCGCCTGGACGGCATCCTCGCCGACAAGTACGTGCAGTACGAATGGCTCAAGAGCAAAGACGGTTCAGCCTATGAATTCAAAGGCGACCCGGTTGTAGAAAGCGACAAGATCGGTATCGCCGTACGCAAGGGCGACCCACTGCGCGAGCGCCTGAACAAAGCCCTGGCAGAGATCAAGGCAGACGGCACCTACAAGAAGATCAACGACAAGTACTTCCCTTTCAGCATCGAATGATCTGAACGGTATGCCCGACGCGCTCACTTGAGCGCGTCGGCTTTTTGCAATGCCTGCCGCGATATGAAAACACCATGAATTTCGATCTCTACGGATTCGGCCCGGCGCTCGCCGCTGGCGCGCTGATGACCGTCAAACTGGCGCTCACGGCCCTGTGCCTTGGGCTGGTGCTCGGCCTTGCCGGGGCCTTGGCCAAGACTTCGCCGTACAAGCCACTGCAGTGGGTGGGCGGTGCGTATTCGACCATTGTTCGCGGCATTCCCGAACTGTTGTGGGTACTGCTGATTTATTTCGGCACGGTCAATCTGATGCGTGCCCTTGGCGAGTTCTTCGGTAACCCCGACCTTTCCCTCAGCGCCTTTGCCGCCGGGGTGATCGCCCTGGGCCTGTGCTTTGGCGCCTACGCGACGGAAGTGTTCCGTGGCGCGATTCTGGCGATTCCCAAGGGCCACCGCGAAGCCGGTGTGGCGCTGGGACTGTCGAAGTTCAGGATTTTCACCCGGTTGATCATGCCGCAGATGTGGCGCATCGCCCTGCCGGGCCTGGGCAACCTGTTCATGATCCTGATGAAGGACACCGCACTGGTGTCGGTGATCGGCCTGGAAGAAATCATGCGCCATGCGCAGATCGGCGTAACCGTCACCAAGCAGCCATTCACCTTCTTCATGGTGGCCGCGTTCATGTACCTGGGCCTCACGGTCCTGGCTATGACCGGCATGTACTTCCTGGAAAAACGCGCCGCCCGCGGCTTTGCGAGGAGCACCCAATGAGCGGCGACTACAGCTGGCTGGCGCATTTTGACCTGGGCTTGAACTGGGCCGTGATCATCAAGTGGCTGCCAAGATTGGCCCAAGGCGCAACCCTCACGCTGGAGCTAGTGGCCATTGCGGTGATCGCTGGTCTGCTGTTGGCGATCCCGCTGGGTATCGCTCGCTCCTCACGCCGTTGGTATGTGAGCGCCCTGCCCTACGCCTACATTTTCTTCTTCCGTGGCACACCCTTGCTGGTGCAGTTGTTCCTGGTCTACTACGGCCTGGCGCAGTTCGACACGGTGCGCGAGAGCTTCATGTGGCCCTACCTGCGCGATCCGTTCTGGTGTGCCACCGCCACCATGACCCTGCACACGGCCGCCTACATCGCCGAGATCCTGCGCGGCGCGATCCAGGCTATCCCGCCCGGCGAGATTGAAGCGGCGCGCGCCCTGGGCATGTCCAAGCCGAAGACGCTGTTCTACATCATCCTGCCACGCGCCTCGCGCATCGGCCTGCCGGCTTACAGCAACGAAGTGATCCTGATGCTCAAGGCCAGCGCCCTGGCAAGTACCGTCACCCTTCTGGAGTTGACCGGCATGGCACGGACCATCATCGCCCGTACCTATTTACCGGTGGAGATCTTCTTCGCCGCCGGCCTGTTCTATCTGTTGATGGCTTACATCCTGGTACGGGCCTTCAAACTGCTGGAACGCTGGCTGCGCGTCGATGCCTGCCAGGGACGCTGAGGCACGCTTCCAGGCACTGGATGCGTTCCTGATCGAGCACCAAGGGCTGTGGAAACCACGGCCCTTTACGCATCGCCAGCTCCCTTGGGAAACCCAGCATCCGGACCTCGCCCAGTGGCTGCGCCAGCGCTCGCTGGCCGATGCCGAAGCCAGTCACAACCAACCCCATGACCTGCTGGCACCGGCACCTTTTCCACAACTCGCTGCGCAAGCTCGCCAGCTCAGCGCTGTGGATAAGTTACCGGCGCAACCCCTCACACCCGCTCGCCATCGCCTGAACGTCGATGTTCCGGGCCGCAAGTGGGACCAGATCGAAGCCTTCGGCGCCGCACTGCATTTCAAGCAAGTGCCCACACACTGGCTGGACTGGTGTGCAGGCAAAGGCCACCTGGGCCGCCGCCTGCTAGAAGCCGATCAAGCACTGACCTGCCTGGAATACGACCCGGCGCTGATCGCCGCAGGCCAAGCCTTGAGCGACCATCACCGCTTGGCAGTCACCCATCGTCTGCAAGACGTGATGGCCGACGTGGCAATCAGTCCCGAACACACACCCGTTGCCCTGCATGCCTGTGGCGACCTGCATATGCGCCTGCTGCAACTGGCCAGCAAAGCCGGCTGCAAACAGCTCGCGCTGGCGCCTTGTTGCTACAACCGAATAAACGCTCAAACCTACCTGCCACTCTCCAACGCAGGCCGCGCGTCACGCCTGCAGTTATCGATTGATGACCTCGGCTTGCCGCTGAGCGAAACCGTCACTGCAGGCAAACGGGTACGCCTGCAAAGGGACACATCCATGGCGCGACGCTTGGGCTTCGATCAGTTGCAACGCGAACTTCGTGGCGTCGACGAGTACCTGCCCACGCCCTCCCTGGCCGCGAGCTGGCTGGACAAACCCTTTGCCGACTACTGCCAGGAACTGGCCAACCTCAAAGGGTTATCCACAGGCGATCAGGATTGGGCGGCGCTGGAGGCACACGGCTGGCGCCGCTTGGCGCAGGTGAGGAATCTGGAGTTGGTACGTGGTCTGTTTCGGCGCCCACTGGAAATGTGGCTGGTGCTGGATCGAGCATTGTTTCTTAGCGAAAACGGCTACAGGGTCCAGGTAGGCACGTTCTGCGAACCCGCACTGACGCCGCGCAACTTGATGGTGCTTGCCGAGCGCGATTAAGGGGCAAAATGGTTGCAGCAGAGCCTGTGGATAACTCTGTTGATGAAATCTTTACGGAGCCTGTAGATATCTGCACTACAGGTCATAAACCGAGCTGGTCATTTTTTGTTCACAAAATAAAACGCACGCAAAACAGGCAGTTGCGGCGTGATGAGAACCGCTCCACAAAATGGCTGTTTAGTGACAGGTGCATCCAACCGATTGTGCATAAGCATCTGGCGTTCAGCGTATAACCAGCGCTTCAGACGCTTGTTTTAGGCGCCTTCAACAGCCGACAAATATCGTTGATATCGTCAGCTGCCAGCCCCTTCTCCACGCTATCCAACGGGTCGACACCAAAAGCCAGCGCTTCATTGATCGCTATGTCGCGGTGCACTTGCAACGCCGCTTTCCCAAGCCTCTGTGTGAAGGCCTCGACCATGTCCAGGCTGAAGGCACTCCTTTCATCCACTTGGTTGATAACCACGTGCACGCGCGGCGGGTGCTGAGCCTCAAGATGCGGGGCAAGCAGTACATCCAGATGGTCAAGGGTGCCCAGGCACGCAGCATCGGCCTGCACGATGACCAGCACCACGTCGGCAACGCTCAATGCTTGATGGAAGTAGACGTTGTTACCGGCGGGGGTATCGATGATCACCGTATGCCGTGCGCTCAAGTCCAGAGACGCGAGGTGTTGAGCCAGCCAGTGCGGCTCGTGCTTGAGCCAGCGCTCCAGGCTTTCCTGCTGGGGGATATCGACTTCGCCAAAGGTGATGACCTGGCAACCGGCAAAGCTGAGCTGTTGGAGTTGGCTCCACTGCCCATGCTCCAGGCTGGTGCGCCCAATGCCCGGCAATGCAGAGCTGACCCCGAAGTGATGTTGCAAGGCGTTCTGCGGGTCCAGGTCCAGCGCCACGACGGACTCGCCCTGGCGTTGCAGGCCGCTGCTCAAAGCAGTGGCCAGGGTGCTTCGGCCAACACCGCCATTGATCGACACCAGCGCCACCACTTTCGGGCGCAAGGTCATGGCGGGCGCAGGCGTGGCGCTTTCGTTGGCGGCGCGCTCGTCTTGGCCGGGAATGCTGCCGAAGAAATGCAAACGCGATGCCATGCCGCGTTCATCCTGGCAGACATCCTTGCCGAGCAAGGCTAAAAGACCCTCAGTAATGCCCATCACAAACCTCTCATCACGGCGAAGCTCAAAGACGTGAAAAGGTCAGCTGATACGACTGCTTACCGCAGGTCTTTTTGTGGTCGCCCTAGTGCAAGCAGTCTGCTTCAGGCGCGTAAAAGTGTCATTATTTTGATGAGATAGTTGTCTATTTTTTAGACAAACGGCAAAAAGTCAAATTACTGACCAATACTGATCGCATCGTAGGGCGTTTGCAGATCCCGCTCCGGAATCTCCCAAATCAACAACTTAGGCGGCGTTTGCTTGAACGCCGGGCTTTCAAAATAGGCCTTGGCCGCGCCGGAGAATTCGCCACCGTCTTTGCTGAAATTGCCGACCGGCGCATTCAGGGCCTTCTGCAGGAAGCCAACAAAGTTGGAATTACGCGAAAACGAGGTGCCGATCAGCGCCACATTGGGCAAGCCGGCGTCGCCAAACAGGTCATCGGCATTGCTGGTCGCGCCACCGGTTTCATGGGCGGTGCTGGCCGCGACCGACTCCCCTGGCGGCTGCAACTTGGGCGGTAACCAATCAAGACCTGCCAGGCGCACCAGGTCACCGGGACGCACGGCGAGCGGCGCCTGGGTGATGTCGAAGGTTTGCTCCGGCGTGGCCTTGATGCCGCGCTGCTGGATACGCTGCGCGAGGGCCTGGGCACCGGCGTTTGAACCGATTTCGCTCCAGTGAGTATCCGTGCGCAGGTAAGCCTCGGCGCCCAACGGCTTGAGCGTATCGGTCAGGTCCAGCGCGGAAACGCCGGACGCCTGCAACAACTGGGTCCAGTCCTGGATCCGGCTATCGAGCACCGCGGGGCGGTACAGGCCACAGCGTTGGGCAGCGGCAATGCGACTCTTGTCCGGCACCACCACCACTTGCAGATCGATACCTTTTTGACCCAGTTGTTTTTGCAGGTCGATCACCGCCTGGGCCTTGGTCTGGGCATTGGCTTCGGCGTGACGGTTGATGCGCAGCTCATCGCTGATAAACAACCAGCCGGGGCACCCCGGACGCACGCGTGGCCCAGTGTCGCCAAACGCCAGCCAGCTACCACCACGCTCCAGGTTCGCGGCCTGGATCGCCATCGGCGCCTTGGCCAGTTCCTTGGCAAAACGGTGAGTAAGGTCGCCGTGCAGCAGCATGTCGCTGTCGACCTTGGCCGGCACGTAACTGATCGGTCCCTTTACCATCAGCCAGGCGCAGGACAACAACCCTGCCGCCAAAAAGGGCACCAACACCCAGGCCGCCAGGGGGCTGGTGCGAACGGCCAGGTCGCTCGGTGGAGTCGGCGCGGTAGGAGCAGGCATGGTCGGGCGTCCTTAGAACTGAAAGTACAGAAACGGTACGGCGTCGCGGCTGGCAATCAGCGCAAACGACAACACAAACCCGGCCACCGGCCACAGCGAAGCCGCCACCACGAACCACGGCTGGGTGCCGAAACGCTGTTCGCAACGCACCTGCCAGATCGGCGCGATGATGCACACCAGGCCCAGCAAAGCCGCCATGCCATGGGCCGGGCGCATGGCCACAGCCATCGCGTCACCCAGGCCCATGCCATGCATCCCGAACTGGCCGGCATACATGGTCAGCGCCGAGTGGAAGTCCGGCGCACGGAACAAGGTCCAGGCCAGGCACACAAACAGCAACGTGAGGACGTGCGACAGCACCGGCGGAATGCTCGGCAGGCTCGAACGCGACCAAGCGCGGTCAACACACAACGCCACGCCATGGGCCGAACCCCACAACAGGTAGTTCCAGCTGTCACCGCCGTGCCACAACCCGGCAATCGCCATGGTCAGGAACAGGTTGCGATAGGTACGCCACACGCCGTCACGGTTACCGCCCAGGGCGATGTACAGGTAGTCGCGCAACCAGCTGGACAACGACAGGTGCCAGCGCCGCCAGAAGTCCTGGATGCTGCTGGCCAGGTACGGCCGGTTGAAGTTTTCCGGGAAATGGAAGCCCAGCATCAGGCCCAGGCCGATGGCCATGGCGCTATAACCAGCAAAGTCGAAGAACAGTTGCAGCGAGTACGCCAGGCAACCGATCCACGCGTCCACCAGGCTTGGGTTTTCCAGGTGGAAGGCAATGTCCACCAGCGGCGACAAGGTGTCAGCCACCAGCACTTTCATGCCCATGCCGATCATGAAGCGGCGCGCGCCCAGGGAGAAATTCGGCCAATTGAAATAACGCTGGTTCAGCTCACGGCGGACCCAGTCGTAACGGATGATCGGACCGGCAATCGAATGCCCGAACATCGAGATATAAGTGGCGTAGTTGATGAAGCTGCGCTCCACCGGCACCGTATGACGGTGCACATCCACCAGATAGGAAATCGCCTGCAACACGATGAACGACAGGCCGGCCGGCAAGGCCACGCGCTGCCAATCGAGCGGCATATAGCCGTACCAGGTGATCACCTCACTCACGGTGCCAGCGACGATGTTGGCGTATTTGTACCAACACAGCACCGCCGTGTTGAACACGATCAACGCAATCAACAGGCGCACCCGGCCTTTGCCATCCTCACGGGAGCGGTCCACCAGCAGGCCGCCGATCCAGGCCACCACGGTCAACACCATGTGCAGGAACAGGAACAACGGGCTCAACCAGCCGTAGAACAACCAGCTACCGATCAACAGGATGACGTTGCGCCAGCTCGGACGAGCCAGGGCATAGATCAACAGGAAGGCCGGCAGAAACAGCGTGAGGAATTCGAGTGAGGCAAAGACCATGGTGGTGTCGGGCCCGATCAGTTAGCGAGTGCGTCAGAGGCGAACAGCAACTTCGAGCCTTTGTCTGAAGGAACGGCCAAGACGCTGTAGCGCTCGCCCGCCTTGAGGGTAAACGTCAGCGGCTGGCCAACCGGCGCGCCGGCGCATTTGAGCTGCACCGAGAGTTCCACCGGGTTGATCATGCGACGCTGCACCGCGCCTTCCGCGACCTTCTTGAACAACTCGGCCTTTTGCGTCACGGCTTCCAGGCTGGCGTCGGCGCAGGTGGCGTCGGCGTTGATAAAGGCCAGGGAGGCTTTGAGTGCGTTGAAGTCGTCCGGCACTTCGCGCACCACCAGTTGGCGCGTGGCGCCCTTGGCATCGACCAGCGCAACCACCGTGGCGAATTCGCCCGGCGCCACTTTCACGGAGAAATCGGTGTTTTTGCCGGTGCTGCTCAACACGCCTTTGATCGGCTTGTCACCGCCGACCACTGGCAAAAAGGCCGACACGGCTTTGTCGCCATTCAACACCAGGCTGGCCTTGGAACCGTCGGCCACCAGCTTCAATTCGCCGGGGGTGCCGTTGGCAAAACGCAGGAACGCTGCGTCTTGCTCCGGGCCGGTCGGGTACAACGGGATGTCGGCGCTGTAGGCGCTGACGCTGGCGAGCAAGGTCGCCAGGCCCAGGGTCATCCGTTTCATTATTTGCTTCCTTTACCGTAGGCCGATGGCGGCAGGTCACCCAAGGCAGTACCGATCGCCTTGGCCCACTTCTGGTAACCGTCGATGGTGAAGTGCTGGCCGTCGGTGGTGATCCACTCGCCCGGTTTGGAGAACGTCAGCGAATCGATGTAGGTGCACGGCGCCACGTTACTGGCCAGGAACGACGACATCAGCTTGGTGCGGGTGTCATCCTTCTTGTACTGGGAACCGACTTTGCCCCATGGCGGGCCGACCCACACGCATTTGGTGCCGGTGTCGGTGATGGCCTTGGTCAGCGAGGTCACGCTTTTCCAGGCCCAGGCTTTGGGGAACACCGGGTTGGTGTAAGAGCCCATGGTATCGCCGATGATCAGCACGACCACGTCGGGCTTGTCCTTGGCAATCAGCTCCTGGATCGGCGTGGTGCTCATGGCGTTCTTGCCATAGATCACGGCCTTGCCAGTCGGTGTACGTTCGCCACCGCACTCGACTTTTTTCGGGACAACCCAATCCGCCGCACCGGCACCGCACGCACCGATGGAGTGAACCACCGCGCCTTGCTTGGTGAGGTTGTCTTGCAACGGGTTGAGCAACGAATCGGGAAAGCTCATATGACTTTCGCCCAATACCAGCATGGTTAGGCCGGCAATCGCAGAAACAGGCATGAATGACTCCGATTAATCAGTTGGAATAAGGTGAACGGTACGGGCTGACCGGCAATGGCATAGGCCCGCTCAGGTCTTCGAACAAGTAGCGCAGATAAGCGTTACCGGCGTACTGGCGGTAGTCCTGGGCGTTATCGACACCGATTTCGCCACCCAGGTAGAACCGCGAGCTCAGGCGGTATTCGGCGGCAGCGTTGAAGCTGTAGCCGACGCCGGTTTTGTCCGAGCTTTTGTATTCCTGGGTACCGAGGTTTTTGCGGCCCGGGAAAAAATCCGCGCTATCTTGGCCGATATACTGCACGCCCACCGAACTTTTTACCTGGTAGCTGAAGCGATCAAAGCTCTGCGCCCACCGAATCGGCACGCCCAGGGAGAAGAAGCGCTGCGGGCTGAAGTAGCCGCCGTTGCCGTAGGTGTAGAAGTCCTGGTTCTCCTTGAAGCTCAGCGCCGAACCGCTGATACCCAAGGTCAGGGTGTCACGTGGGTTATTACGCAGGTACCAGTAGATACCGCTGCCCAACTCCATGCGCGTATTGTCGTCAACGTGGTTGCCCATCAGTTGATGCAAGGAGGCGTAGCCGTAAACACCCAGTTTCTGGTTGTCGTAGCTCAACTCGCCACGCCCGCCGTTGGCGGTCACGCCGCCCCACTTGTAACCGTCGCCGTCTTTGGAGCCTGCGAAGGAAGTGACGCTGTCGGTGACTGGACGCCGAGAGATATTTGCACCATAGCGGAAGTTCGAATTGGCCTCGAACGGACGCGACACGCTCACGCCGCCGACGATGGTGTTGTAGAGGAAGCCCAACGGGCTTACGCCGACGTCGGCCTTGAGGCCTTCATCAGGGTTATCAAAAGCCACGGCCAAGCCAACACCGGTAGCATTCTGGGTCCGTGGTGAGGTGACCTTGCCGCCGCCGAAGCGTGATGCAGCATCATCGCCAACGCTACCAGCGCTCAAATGCACCGGCGTCACCCGCAGCGCCACCGTGTTATCGCCCACTGGCATACGCGCTTCAAACGGCGCTTCCACATCGGTGAGTTTGCTCAAGCCTTTCTCGCCGTTGTTGCTGCGCACGCTCAAGCCTTGCACCACATAACCGGTACGGTCACGCAGGATGTTATCCAGCGCACGTCGCGCCGGGCTCAGCTCGGGGCTGTCGACGGAGGCAATGCTCGACGGCGGCACAAACGGATCGCTCAAGTCGTTGGACGTCGCACTCGCAAAGGCGCTGGACGTCACGGACTTGGTTGGCGCATCGATCGGCGGCGGTACGGCGCCAGCAACGGTCAGGTCGGTGACCTGGCGACGCTGGCCCGGCAAGCCTACGAACGGGTTATACGATGTACCTGGGGCGCCAGCCTGGGCCACTTGGGTCTTGGCCTTCATGGCGTTTTCAATCGCCAGGGCCTTGCGCAGTAACTCAGCGGCTTCGCTGTTCTTGCCCAGCCCCTGGTAAATACGCGCGGCCGAGGTGAGCGTCTCCGGGTTACCCGGCTCCAGGGCCAGCGCCTTGTCACTGGCGCTCTGCGCCAAGCTGCGGTCATTGCCTTTCAGGGCGATGTCCGCCAGGCCCAGTTGCAGGCGTGCGTTGTTCGGGTTCTGCTGGATCAGCGGCGCGTACAACTCCATCGCCTTCTTGCCGTTGCCACTGGCGGCGTACATCCGCGCCAGCGCGCCGACGCCCAGCGCGTCATTGGGACGCTGGGCCAACGCCGGAGACAGCATGTCATAGGCGGCCACCAGGTCGTTCTTCTCGCGCAGGGCATCCGCCTGTTTGACCCGGTACAGGTAAATCAGGTCGTCATAGCGCTGGCGACCGATTTCGCTCAAAGGCTGGCCCTGCACTTCACGCAGGATTTCGCCCGCCTCACTGTACTTGTTGGCCTTGAGCAACACGTTGGCGTACAGCAGTTTCTGGTCGACCGTCGGGTTGGGGTTGTTCTCCACCACCTTCTGCATCATGTCCAGGCCGTACTGCGCGGCGCCGACTTCCACATAGGCGGCGGCCAACACAGCCACACGCTCAGGCTTCTGACGGGTCAGAGGTTCAGAGCGCCCCAGCAATGCCAAGGCTTCCGGGCGCTGGCCACGGCGGGCGGTTTCGATGGCCACGTCGGTCTGCTGGTGCAGCGCGATATCGATCGCCAGCTCGTTCATGTCGGCCGTGCGCTGCGCCGTGGGGATACGCCCCAGGGTCGTCTCGGCCTGTTTCCACTCGCTCAGCTGCGCCGACAACAGGGTGCTGGTGTACAGCGCGTCCGGCTGGTTGGGCTGGGTCTTGAGCAAGCCGTCGATCAACGCACGGGCATTGCGGATCTGGCCGTCGCGCAGGTACATGCGCGCCAGGGCGAAACGGGTCCACGGGTTTTCAGGGTCAGCGTCGAGAGCCTGGCGGTAGGCCGCTTGTGCGCCTTTCACGTCACCGCGTTGCTCCGCCAGTTTGCCGACCTGGGTCGCGCGCAATGCGTTGATTTTCACGCTCGGCGCGAACTTGGCGCGCTGCGCCGGTGACACCGAGTCGATCAGCTTCAAGGCCTCATCCGGTTGACCCGACTGGGACAACACGTTGATCAAGCCACTCAAGGCATCCGGGGCACCGGGATGACGCGCCAACACCTTACGGTAGCCGGCTTCGGCTTCTTCGAACTGGTTGTCCTGAGACTGGAAACCCGCCAACGCGACCGCTGCGCCTGGCTGGCCTGGATTCAAACGTTCGGCCTGGGCCACCAGGTCACGGGCCTGGGCGCTGCGGCCGGCGCGTTGGGCGTCGCGGCTCTGGCTGATCAGGTTCCAGTAGCGCACGTCGTTCAGGGCCGACTGCCACGCGGCACCACCGGGCAAACGGGTAGCCTGGACGAGGTAGTTTTCGGCTTCGCTGTAACGTTCCTGCTGTTGACGCAATACGCCCATGCCACCGAGGGCATCGACGTCATTGGATTTTTGCGCAAGACGCGCGGCCAGCAGTGGCTCGGCGGTTTTCAGGTCGCCGTCATCCAGCGCCTTGAAGGCCTTGGTCATCTGCGGGTCACGCTGCCAGGTGCCGCCGCCTTTGCCTTGGGCAATGCCCTTGTTCATCAGCGCGCGAATCTCAGCGTCATCCGGGTGCACGGTGAGGAACTGCTGGAACAGCGACACCTGGTCCGGCTTCGGCGGGCCGAGCCAGATCAGTGCGAAGCGCCAGGTTTCATCGGCGTTGCCGCCCACGTCATTGTTCGGTGCCAGTTTGGCCAGGGCACGAATGCCGTCAGGCCGGGTGGCCGGGTTGCGCGCCAGGTGCTTGGCGAGGAACAACGCAACGATCGGGTCGTTCGGCCGTTCACGGGACAAACGCTGCAAGCCGGCGATGGCTTCGCTGGTGCCCTTGGCCGTGAAGCCCAAGGTGTTGTAGTACTCACGGGCGATCAGGCCCTGGGGCTGGCGGCCCTGGAAAACCTGGCGGTACAAGGCCACGGCCTTTTCGCGCTCGTCGTCGGGTTCACCCAACTCACGGGCCTGCTCCAGCAACTTGGCGTTGTCCGGCACGGCCACGGTAATGTCCTGCTCCAGCTGCAACGCCTGGCGCGGCACCGGGCTCAGCGCCTGCAAGCGGGCCAGGTACTTTTGCGCTTCGGCCGGACGGTTCTGTTGCACCTGGATCAAGCCGATGCCGTACAGCGCATCCGGTTGCTCGGGGCTCAGGCTCAAGAGTTTCTGCCAGGTTTCCAGCGCGCGTTCAGGGTTCTTTTTCGACTGCCAGTAGTAACCCTGCTCGATCAGCAGGGCCTGCGGGTCGCTGGTTTCAGCGACGCTGGCCGTCGAGACCAGGGCGGCGAGAATCGCAATGGCTAGCGTGTGACGGCGCATGCGGCCTCCCAGGATAATTTGACCGTACCGTCTTGTTCAAAACGGTACTTCTGATCGGCAAAGCCCTGGCTGAACAGGCTGAGCATGTAGTCGTAGTAGATCGGCTGCGCGCTCTCCGGTGCCGAAGGCGCCAGGGCCTTGGCGAGTGCGTCGTCGACCTTGGCCTTTTGCAGCAGCGCCAGGGCGGTTTCGCCGCGGGCCTGGAAGAAGGCAATGGTCGATGCGGAGAAACCCATCGGCGTGTAGCCGTTGTTTTTCTCGGCTTCGCCGGTCAGCACGTGGATTTTTTCCGGCGGGAAGCCGGTGACCGATGCAGCCGTGGCGCGGGACATACCGCCCAGCGACTTGAGCATCGCCGCCGCCAATGGATCGCCTTTGGCGGTCATGCCGGCCCACATGTAGGTGCGGATCGCGTCGTAACTGCCCAGGTCATCGGAGAACGGGTCGACTACAAACAGCCCGGCGTTGGCGCTGGTCGCGCGATAACCGACCCAGTTGGCCGCGAGGCCGTGGGGGTTGTTGGCGGTGTCGGCGAGCATGCGCGCGTTGCTTTCAGCCACTTCGTTCCAACCGGCGTTCGGGCGTTCTTTCTGGAAGCGACGCAGTTGTGCAAGCACCTGGTAGCTCGGATTGAAACGCCACAAACCGCCCGGATGCACGTAGCCCACCGGCCCCGGCAACAGCATCTTGCCCAGGCCGGGCACGCGCACGATCAGGTTGTGTTCGACGTTGGCCAACAACAATTGTGCGTCGGCGCGGTACTGCGGTGCATTCCACACGCGAGCCGCTTCGAGCAAGGCGTAAGCCATCCACAAATCAGCGTCGCTCGCAGAGTTCGGGTCGATCACGCCCCAGGTGTTATCGGCTTTTTTGCCCCACAGCCAACCCGGCAGGTTCTGGCCGATGTCGGAGCCCGACATGTTGGCCTTGGTCCAGGTCCACAGCTTGTCGAAGCTCGCACGGTCATTACCGACCAGCGCAAAGAACATCGCGTAGGACTGCCCTTCCGAACTGCTCTCGGTGGGTTTCATCGACGAGTTCAACACCCGCCCATCGTCCTGCACAAAGCGCTTGGCGTAGTTCTGCCACAGCGGCCAGTCACAGGTTTGCGCCTGCGCGCTACCGGCAAACATCACCGCGCCCAGTGCAGCCAGGGCCACGCTCTTGAGCGGGCTCATGCCAACCGCCGTTTTGCACGTGCACGCAGCGACAGGTAGATCAGGCTGGTCACCACCGCCAGGCCGAGGAAGGTGATCAACAGCATCCAGCCCAGATTCTGCGACAGTTGCCACTGCATGAATTTGAAGTAGTTGAGCTTGCCGACGTAGTACTGCTCGTCACCTACCAGCGAACTGATCGTGGTGCCCTGCACTACGGCCAGGCTGCCCTGGATCGAGTCTTTGTAGTCGTCACCGCCGATCAGCGCCGAGGTGGCTTCCAGCAGGCCCTGCGGCTGGTTGCTGGCGATCAGCACCACGCTGCGACCGCTCTTGAGTGGCGATTGGAAGCCCGCCAGCCAAGTACTGTTGCTCAGGCCCTTGAAGGTAATGCCGGCATTGGCCGGGTGCTGATTGCCCGCCGGGTCCGGGCTGACCCAGCTACGGACATAACGTGGCAGGTCAGACAGCAGGAACTGGTGCTGCTCACCATCGCTGGTGGCCGGCAGGTATTGCTGCCACTGCTTGAGCAGCGGTTGGTTGGCGGCGGTGGCGAGCACCAGCAGGTCTTTGTCGGCAACGCTTTGCACGTCTTTGGCCTGCACCACTTTGACGGCGGTGGCCGGGTAGCCGGTGGCTTCGCCGAAGCGGCCCATCACGGTCAAGTAGGCGGTCAACTCGTCGGTGCCGAAGTTGTCGGGCATGACCACGGCGGATTCCGACAGGTCAGCCAGGCGGGTGAACGGGAAGCCGGAGTCGTTGAACACGCCCAGGTTCGGCATGGCGATGTAATGCTGGTAGCCGGTGACGTCGAGGGTCGAATCCGGGTCGACTGAACCGCGCATGTTGTCGACGATAATGTCGCGGCATTCGCCTTCTTTGATGTAGTCGTACATGAAGCGCAGTTGCAGCTTGGACTTGGGCGATGCCGAGCTGATCGGCAGCAGGGTCGTCACTTCGCGCGGCAGGCTTTCGTCTTTCTTCAACTGGTCGAGCAGGGTCTGGCCGCCGCCCAGGTTGGTCACCGACGGCAAGGCCACGGACTTCATGAATTGATCATTCAGGCCGATCAGCAACGACGAGTTGGTCGACACCTGCTGCGGCGTGTAGCGGTACTTGAGCTTGAGCGGCACGCCCTCTTCACGCCAGTTGAACAGGTCCGGCGGCAGGCGCATGTCGACGCTGATCGCGCCTGGGTTGTAACCCGACACGCTGAGTTTCTGCTGTTCGATCAACTCGCCCAGGCGCACCGGGCGGTTGCTTGGCAGCCAGTTTGGCGCGTCGTACGGACGGCGCGGTGCCAGGGTGTCGAGCTTGGTGATGACCACGCTGTTGCCGGCCAATACCGGGTTGCCCAGCACGACCGCGTTGGCGGCGCGCTTGAGTTCTTCGCCGTCACGCCCGGTGACGATCAGCAGTTTGCCGTTGGCGTCATTGGGGTTGGCGATGAGGGTCAGGGTCGGGCCGGTCGGCTTGGCGACCGCAACACCGTGCACGTCCAGCGCATCGGCGGTTTGCACCAGTACGATGGCGTTGCCTTTGGCCGGCAGCTCGCCGAGGGTGGTCGGGAACGTCGCGCCCCGGTAGCTGGCGAGGCCGCCGATCCATGAAGACAAGGCACCGGCCGCTTCCAGCGCGGCACTGTCGGGTGCAGTGGCGAACACGAACGGCAGGCTGACCTGGCGCGCGTCACGCTTGTCGAAGAACGGCAGCGGCAGCACGGCCAGGTCGTCCTTGAGCACGATCGGCTCAACCTGCACTTTCAGCTCGCTGCTGTTGCTGATCTTGGCCCACAGGCTGCTGTGCAGCGGGTCTTCGCAGGACATGGTGTAGTGGCCGATGAACTGCAGGCTCAAGCGGTTGAACTCGGTGATCAGCTTCGGCGGAAGCTGCACCAGTTGCTCTTGCTGGATGCCCGCGCCTTCTTTGGGCAGCGCCAGGCTGGCGGCGACTTCGCCGTTGACCAACACGTTGATCTGCGACAGGTCGGCCAGCAGCGCCGGCGAGTAGCTGTACTTGAGCAGCAGTTGCGCACCCTTCACCACTTCATCGGCACGGATATCGAAGTTGACACTGTCGGACGACTCCACGCCTTGCAGGTTCATGGTGTCGCGGCGGCCCAGCTGCTTGAGGGTCAGGCTGTAGCCGTTATCGGTGCTTTGCACCGGCACGGTGGCAACCGCTTGCTCGGCAGCTTGCGCCAGGGTGTTGAGGCCCATCAGCGAGGCGATCATCAGCGCGAGTGCACGGCGCGGATGAGGGCGAGCGAATATCTTCGAGGTCATGGCTTGTCCATCAGCGTATCTAGCGGTTTTGTGGGGGTGCGGCTCAAGGCCAGACGCAGTTCGTGTAGGGTGGCGCGGCCCAGGGTGAACAAGCCGCCAATGCCGATGGAGCCCACTTCACGCAGGGCCGCCAGCGGTGTATCCGGCTGGCCGGCGCCCCAGCTCGCGGCCCAGGTATCGGCGCGGGAGAAGGTCAGGCGAACCAACTCGCTTTGCTGGCGCAGGCTGAGGGGCTCGAACTGGGCACCGATCTGCGCGCCCTTGCTGAACACCACGCGGGCATCGAACAGGCTGTCCTGGCCGTTGCGTGACAGCACCAATTGCACGCGCTCACCCTGGGTGATCGAGTGACCATCGGAGAGCATCAAGCCGAAGCCGTTTTGCGAGAAATCTTGAGTCGTGCCTTCAAGCACACGGCCGTCAGCACAAATGATGCTCACCGGCAGCTTGGCGCTGACACGCGGCTCGGAACGCACTTGGCGCGCTTCCGAAGCCACGGCCACGGCGGCGCTGGTGATGATCAGGTTGTAGAGGGTCCAGGTCAGGTTGATCGCTACCGTCACGGCAGTGGACGCATCGCCCCAAATCAACTGATGGATACCGAAGCCCAGGCCGACCAGATTCACCGCCAGCAACACCAGGTACGGGCGCGCGAGTTTCCAGTCGAAGAACTGCTTGTCGATGATGCCGCCCTTGTCGGTCACGTTGAAGCCACCGGCCTTGGGGTTGACCAACGCCACCAGCACCGGCGGCAGGATGTACCAGGCCAGTACCGTCTCGTACACCTCGTTCCAGAACGAGTGACGGAAACGCCCCTGGATCCGCGAGTTGGTCAGGCTCGAGTGCACCAAGTGCGGCAACACGTAGGCAACGATCATCAGCGCCGACGCGTGGAAAATCTCCGCCCCGAACACCAGATAAGCCAGCGGCGCGGTCAGGAACACCAGGCGCGGCAAACCATAGAAGAAGTGCAGCATGGCGTTGGCGTAGCAGATGCGCTGGCCCCACTTGAGGCCTTTGCCCAGCAGCGGGTTGTCGGTGCGGAAGATCTGCGCCATGCCTCGCGCCCAGCGAATCCGCTGGTTGATGTGGCGCGACAGGCTTTCGGTGGCCAGGCCCGCAGCTTGCGGGATGGCCAGGTAAGCGGTGTTGTAGCCCAGGCGGTTGAGCTTGAGCGCGGTGTGGGCGTCTTCGGTCACGGTCTCGACGGCTACACCGCCGATTTCCAGCAGCGGCTTACGGCGGATGACCGCACAGGAGCCGCAGAAGAAGGTGGCGTTCCACAGGTCGTTGCCGTCCTGCACCAGGCCGTAGAACAGCTCGCCCTCGTTGGGCACGGCGCGAAAGGTATCGAGGTTCTTTTCGAATGGATCCGGCGAGAAGAAGAAGTGCGGCGTTTGCAGCATCGCCAGCTTCGGGTCTTTGAGGAACCAGCCCAGGCTTACTTGCAGGAAGGAGCGCGTCGGCACGTGGTCGGCATCGAACAAGGCGATGTATTCACCGTCGGTGACCTTCAACGCTTCGTTGAGGTTACCGGCCTTGGCGTGGAAGTTGTTGTCGCGGCGAATGTAGTTCACGCCGACCTTGCGGCAGAAGTCGCGGAAGTCGTCGCGGCGGCCGTCGTCCAGCACATGGACACGCAGCTTGTCCTTGGGCCAGTCCATTGCCTGGGCGGCGAAGATGGTCAGTTTTACGATGCTCAGCGCTTCGTTATAAGTGGGGATGAACACGTCGACCGTCGGCCACTCTTCGGGCTCGGTCTTCAACCACACCGGCGTGCGGCGCAATGGCCAGGCGGTTTGTACGTAGCCGAAGATCAGCACGATCAAGGCGTAGAACTCGGCCGCGACCAGGCCGTAGCCGAAGAACATGTCGATCCAGGTCTCGAACCCGAGGGTGGAGGTGAGCCGCCAGAACATGTAGCGCAACGACGCCACCAGTGATAACACCACCAGCGCGAGGATCGCCAGGCGTCCGGGAATTTTGCGCAGCACCAGCACCGCCAGGAAGCACACACCGGCAAACAGGCATTGGCTGTAGAGGTCGAGCGGTGCACTGATAATGCCCAGCAACAGCAGGGCGCCAAGCACGCAACTGGCAACAACCAGCACCGTACGCAGCGCCGCAGGCCACCGATTGAAGCGCGCAATCGCGCCATTTAGGCGCTGTTCAGCGCGCCCTTCGACGAAGGGCGTGGAGGACGTATTGTCGGTCATGGGAGGTCCGAGTCGATGCGTTCGAGCAAGGTGCGGCACAGGGCGTGGACGTCCTGGCTGCCGATACTGTTGACGGTGGGGTCGAGGGGATCGCGACCGTAGGCTTGGGCTTCACTGAACGCGCGATCGCGGTGGACCGTGCCCAGCAGGGCAGCACCCAGACGGGTCTTGAACACCTCGACCATGTCCAGGCTGAAGCGGTGGGCAGCGTCCAACTGGTTGATCACGTAAAAGCGCTGTGGCGGTTTTTCGCGGTTGAAGTACGGCGCAAGCACACTGTCCATCTGGTCGAGGGTGCTGAACGAGGCCACGTCCGGCTGCACGACGACCAGCACCGCATCGGCCACCGACATTGCCTGGCCGAGGTACACGGTATTGCCGGCCGGGACGTCGATGATCACGGTGTCCTGGCCATTCAATTTAAGGTCGGCCAAGCGTTGGCCCAACCACTCGCTATCCTGGCCCAGCCAACGGTTCAGACTCTGCTGCTGCTCGTGGTCGGTGCTACCAAACGCCACCAGGCGGCAACCGGCAAAGCCGCGTTCAGGCAGGGTTTCCCAGCTTTCATTGAGCAAACTGTTCGCGCCGAGGCCAGGCATGTCGAGGCCCAGGCACAGGTGGTGACGCAAGGCGTTCTGCGGGTCCAGGTCCAGGGCGAGCGCCGGGCGGCCCTGGCGCTGCAAGCCGCTGGCAATCGCAGCGGTCAGGGTGCTGCGGCCGACGCCGCCTTTGACCGAGACAACCACCACGACGTTGGGGCTCGATTGCTCCGAATACATTTCGCCGTCACGCCCCTCCACCACTTCGGGCGGCTGCAGGTGGTCGGCTTCGCCTTGGCTCAGCTCTTCCAGCAGACGCAACAGGGGAGCTGACGGCGCTTCAATTTCAGGCAGGGCTGGAGTCGCGACGGGGGCTACCAAGACCTCTACATCGTCCTCGATGAACTCATGGACAAAGTCGATCTCGCGGTAGCCACTCGGGTTGGCACCCAGCTTGTTGAATAGTTTTGAAATGTCATCTGCTCGACTCACTCACTGCCCCTCCCCACCTGTTTGCGCTTTAAAGGCGATAAAAAGGTCAGCAATAGGCTGACCTTGTATTTTTCTAGTTATGTGGTGTCGGGCGCATTCTGTGATATCACATTGATGGTGTCAGTATTTTGATGCTTTTAGTTCAATTTAATCCGACGAACGGTGTGGCGCCATTTTTATGACTTTATTGTGATAAAAAATGCATTCGTTGTAAGAACATGAACTTGCAAGGTTAATTCGCGAAAATTGTTGTCCAGATGGACAAGAACGGCGCAAAACTGACACACCCATCAACAAATATTCGATTGCCCAACATTGTCTCGAAAAATTGCCTACATGAAACCGCGATTAGCCTGACGGTTTATATCGCGCCACAGAATACGGAAACCTCACCTGTATTCAAGGGAAAACCAGCCGAGCGGTTGATCCAAATCGCCCGCGAAGCCACGGCCCGTGTGTCGGTGAGTAACAGGCACCGCCGCTGGACAGCGAAGCAAAACCCGCGCCGCATGACACCACCAGGGCACTCAATCTGCTAAGCCCGGAGGATACCGTCCATTCACTAAACCAAATTGATCGCAATCAGCCTGTAGGCTTTTGCTGCAAATGCAGGCAGAAATGGGCAATGGACTACAAGAAGTTCGGGAAGAACTATGGGAAGAGGCGTTGATACCTATAACAACCGGGCACCCGAGCGCCCGGTTTTGGAGCGCGCCAGCCTTATTGGCGCACGCGGCGCTCGGTGAACGCGTAGTCATCCTGGCAATCGCTGGTAGGGTCCGACGATACGCTCACGTAGTGAACGGTGTCGGCGTCGAGCAGCTTGTAGGTGTACACATCCGGCGAACGTACGCCGTCCGTGCGCAACTCATTCTTGCCATTGGCCGCTGACCATGAACCCTGCTCGGTCTGGATCACCTGGGTCTGCTGCGCATCGCGGTAGAAGGTAATGACGAAGCGCCCGTCAGGCTTGAGATTATTGGTCCACGACAGGAACTGGCATTTGCCGGTTTCGGTACGCAAGCCTTTCCAAGTACCGACCAGGGCAGGGTCATTACCGGGCTTATTGGAGGAACACGCGCTGAGCGCGGCAGTGAGGAGGATGAGGGACAGGGAGAGAGTCCGTTTCACGTGGGGCTTCCTTTGGATGGGATGAGATTGCACCGGGTTTGACCCTTCGGCGACCAAGGAAGAATCCTACCCTTGCTGATCGGAAAAAGGGGCGCGGATGAAAAAACCTTGGGTTCTGCAAAAATAGTCAGAATTCAGGGGTTTACAGAACCTTGCCAATCGCTATAATCGTCGCCCTAACACGCCGGTATAGCTCAGTTGGTAGAGCAACTGACTTGTAATCAGTAGGTCCCGGGTTCGACTCCTGGTGCCGGCACCACATTAGGCTCCATTGCATTCCACCGAATGCTCTGGAAGCCCCGAAAACCCGCCCTTTGGCGGGTTTTTTCGTTCCAGGACCCTCTGTCGGGATCCAACAAAATCCCCCTTCCCCGAGGGTATGTTAGGGGTACTGCGATTTCCCGGTCAGGAGCGCGTACCCCTATGCCACGTCTAGCGATCCCTCTCAGCGACCTGCAATGCCGCAACGCCAAAACCCGCGAACGCGCCTACAAACTGTTCGACGGCGGAGGCATGTACCTTTTCGTCAAACCCAATGGCGTGAAGACCTGGCGCTTGAAGTACACCAAGCCCAGCGGCAAGGAAGGCACGCTCATCATCGGCAATTACCCCATCGTTACCCTTTCCGTCGCACGGCGTAAGCGAGACGAAGCCAAGGCGTTGCTGCTCGACAACCTCGACCCAATGGAAGAAAAGAAGAAGGCCAAGATCGTAGCCCAACGAGCGGCACTGCTTTTCGAAACCGTTGCTCTGGAGTGGCACGCCGACATGTCCCGTCGCTGGACCGAAGGACACGCAAAAACCGTGATGAGCCGACTGCGTACCCACGTCTTCCCGCTGATCGGCCAACGCCCCATCGCTGAACTCGATACCCATGACCTGCTAGAGATCACCCAGCGCATCAAGGAACGCGGCACCATGGATGTGGCGTTAAGGGTACAGAACTACTTATCCACCATCATGCGCGGGGCCAAAAGGGCTCGGCAGATCACCATGAATCCTGCACTGGATCTGGCAGGCTCGATTCACGCGCCGCGCACAGTCCATCGCCCGGCCCTCTCCCTCAACCGCCTACCCGAACTGCTACACCGTATCGACAACTACAACGGCCGCGAGCTTACGCGCCTCGCCGTCCTGCTGACGTTGCATGTATTCGTCCGCTCCAGCGAACTGCGCTTCGCTCGATGGAGTGAGTTCGACCTCCAACGCGCCATGTGGGAAATCCCCGATACACGCGCACCGATTGAAGGGGTACGCAACTCCACACGTGGGACCAAGATGAACGGCGACATTCAAATGGTTCCGCTATCGCCGCAGGTCATCGAAATACTGGAGCGCCTGCGCAGCCTCAGTCGCTTTTCAGAGTTGGTGCTACCGGGCGACCACAAGTACTGGAAGCCCATGTCCGAGAATACGGTGAACACCATGCTCCGCAACGTCGGCTATGACACCAGCAAGGACGTGTGCGGCCATGGCTTCAGGACCATGGCCTGTAGCGCCCTGCTTGAGTCCGGGTTATGGACCGACGCAGCCATCGAAAGACAAATGAGCCACAAGGAACGCAACCGTGTGCGCGCCGCGTATATCCACAAAGCTGAATTTCTGGAGCAGCGCAGGCTGATCATGGCGTGGTGGAGCAACTACATCGACGCCAACCGCCATGGGCATGTGACGCCCCACGAATTCGCTCACCCGGTCGGTGACAACATTACCGCCCTACAAAATAGCCGTGGCGCATCCAAACATGGGTAAGCCTATGAGATCACCGCAGTCCGCCCTTCAACGCGGGTCCATCCAAGCGGGGCTGCAAAGCCGCCCTGCTTGGATGGACCTCACTTAAAAAATCTAAAGCCCACGTAACTGTCTGTGGAAAACCACGGATTTCCACCGGTGGATAATTTCATCCACAGCCGCAGAATTCCCGAAAATTCGAGCCTTGACCCAAATTATCCACAGGCGTAGAAAAGATCCGGCAAGCGCTGTCGTTGACAGCAACCCAGGTAGCCAGAACCTTTAAGGCTACGCCACACCGTGGTGGTTCTCCCAAAGTGCGATTAGCGTCCGGCAGCTCGCACGGTCACAGCGATGTGATGGATGCCTACTTCTACCAGTGTGCCCACTGCGGCAACTTCCCCCTTTCATAGCTGCCTTGCAGCAACCTATCCGCTTGGCCATTTCATTGCGCCAACCTGCGCCCGTCTCTTTCTCCCGGAAAGAGACGGGCGCTCCTACCGTTGCTGCAGCCCAACTCGTACAAGGCTTTGCGGCATTCCCCCTCGTGACAATCGGCGTGACAAACACCGAAGCCACCCGCAACAGCGATGCAGATGATGGTGCCGCAGCCCACGGAATGGACTGCACCTGACTGACAGTCAGGCATGCCCCGGTCATAGCATCACTGCCTTCACCCGACTCAGGTTCTCGCGGCATTGGTCTCGTCAGCCAGTGCAGCCTCCACCCGCCCACTTCTTCGGAAGTGCTCAGGAGGCCAGATCATGAGATGCCCAAGCTCCCGGTCGTAAAGAGCCGCCAGTCCCGCGTTAGTGGACAACCCTCACAGGTCGCAGGGGCCTTGATCCCTGATAACACTCAACACCCATGGCGGGATGAAGTGGGGGAAATTTCAAGGGTTTGGCTTCGAGAGGAGTTTGATCATGGCATTGGTAGGTAGACGGGACGGGCGCAATTTTGGATGGGGTCGGCAATTGAGCTATGCCGGACCTCAGGCATTGAAAGACGTGTTCGGTGGCGGACACTACGGCACGGTCAAGGCGCACGGTGACCGCTGGCAGGCGTTCGTGCGCTGGTGTCGTTCGGATGATGGGCCGGGCTTTAACGATTCGCGGCAGATTGATCGGCAGACCTTACTGGATTACGCGGGACATCTACGTCAGCAGGTTGAGCAAGGAGCTATCTGCATCGCCACCGCACAAAATCGGTTGTCCAGCGTGAACCGAACCATGGCGGCGCTTCGTGGTGATCAGTATGTGAAAGTGCCGAGTCCGAGTAAGGCGCTGGGGATGCAGCGCAGCAGTATTCGTCGCTCGGTGCCACAAGGCCAAGACCGCGAACACGTGAAGCGGATCGTCGAGCTCCTCCGTGAACAGCATCCACGTGCCGCCGCTATCGTGCTGTTGGCGCGCGCCACCGGCATGCGCTTACGCGAAACCATTTTGGCCGACCTACCCCGCCTGAAGCGTGATGCTGAACACTACGGCAAGATCAATATCCAGGATGGCACCAAAGGTGGCCGCTCAGGTGCGTCAGCACCTCGCTGGATCACGGTGAACGATCACATCCGCGGTGCACTGGCATTCGCCCAACATGTCTCGCCCGACGGTAGCCGCAACCTACTTGCACCGAACGAAAGCTACCTCGATTTCCAACGGGGAATCGTCCGCCCTGCACGGAACATGCTCCATCAGCACAGCCTCAAAGGCTTCCACGAGTTGCGGGCGGCCTATGCATGCGAACGCTATGAACAAATCACCCATCATCCCGCGCCCATCAACGGTGGCAGGTGTTACCAGCTCGACCAGCACCTCGATCAGGAGGCACGAGTTCAAATCAGCTATGAACTCGGGCACGGTCGCATCGACGTGCTATCGGCTTACATTGGTGGTCGAGCATGAGCAAGCCACTCGATATGGAGCTGTTCCTGGCGGGCATACTCTGAATCGCCCCTAGTTTCGTAGACACCTCCAAGCCTTAAAATGAGG
>NZ_AOHM01000006.1:0-228330 GCF_000510895.2 Pseudomonas sp. FH1 | reverse complement strand
AGTCGTAGTGCTGCGGGCAGCCGCAGCATCCTGTCGCTGATGCGTGACCGTGATCTGGTTGAAAAATTGGGGCGGGCGACGGGGCTGAACGCCGAGGATGTGATGGTGGTGATTTCGACTACAGCCGGTGACGAGTGGTCGTTTGGAGGCGGGCGGGGCAATTAGCCTGCGGATTTATGCATCGCCTGTACGGATGGCCGAACGGCGTCATTCGCGAATAGCCGCTGCTGCCCAGAAAGCCCCGCCTCACCCAGCGGGGCTTTCCCCCCTCACTTCGGCGCCACCCACGTCACCTCCGTAATCCCAAACTTCTCTGCCCACGGTCGGGTCGTCTTCTTCACTTGTTCATGCCCAACCCGCCCCACGCGGCTTACATGGGCGATATCGGCATCCACCGCCGCCCAGTGCCAGGCTTCGGCGTTGTTCATCACTTCGGCGCGCACTACAAAGGATTTTGGTTTGCCGTGCAGCTGGTAGTTGATGGTGTAGATTTTTGCGGTACTCATGTTGCCTCCCTGTGTTGTTATAGATGGATAGGGCAGCGTTCAAAAAGGTTCATTCAAAATGACAATCTGTCTGTCGGCGCGGCATAGTGTCGCCTTCCTCCCGCGCCCAAGGATTGCGCCATGTCACTGTTGATCCATAGCCGCCTCTATCTGCAACGCCTGGGTTATGACTCGCCGCCAGCGCCGACCTTGCACACCTTGCGGGAGCTGCAACTGCGTCATGTGTGCACCTTTGCGTTCGAGAACCTGTCCAGCCTGATGCGCCTGCCGGTGCCAATCGATTTGGCCAGTGTCGAGCAGAAAGTGCTGCTGGAGGGGCGGGGTGGGTATTGCTATGAGTTGAACCAGATGTTCCTGGCGCTGTTGCAGGAACTCGGCTTTGACGCGCGTGGTATCACGGGGAGGGTGGTGATGGGCGGGCCGCCGGATGCGCGGACGGCGCGTACTCATCGTTTGAGCCTGGTGACGTTGGATGGCGTGCGCTATATCACCGATGTCGGCTTTGGCGGCATGGTGCCCAGCAGTCCGTTGCGGTTGGACACTGAGGTGGTGCAAGCCACTGCCCATGAGCCATATCGGGTGACCTTCGACGGGCAGGGCAGCTACACCCTGTGGGCGAAAGTGGCCGAGGAGTGGCGCGGGCTGTATGTGTTCGACCTGCAGGTGCAGGCGGCCATCGATTATGAAATCGGCAACTGGTATGTCTCCACCCATCCGGACTCGGTATTTGTTGGCCAATTGAAGGTCGCGCGCTTGGCTGCGGGTAAGCGCCATACCCTCAACAACGCCCATTATGCGATTCACTATCTGGACCGGCCGAGTGAAAAGCGCGCCCTCGCCAGTGCCGACGAGGTGTTGCAGTTATTGACTGAAACCTTTGGGCTTCGCGTGCCGGTCACGCCGGCGCTGCGCACTGTCCTTGACGGCTTGGTAATGGCTAATTGATAGAAGTGTTGAGCTAGAGCCTTCGCTGAACCGTTTTATCTCCAAATCAACGCAAATTAATTCGAACCTTTGGCGCTTGCCGGGGTTCGAATGGGTTCCTGAATAATTTGCTCACCAGACAAGGAGATGTAAAACGATGTCCAAGCTATTCGGAAAATTCCTCAAGGGTTCCTCGCTGCTGGCGCTGGTCGCTGCGCCTGCCGCGGTGTTCGCCGCACCGTCCACCGACCCGATTTCCACTTTCGGGATCCTGGGCAGCTACAACGATTTCAAATTCGAAGGCGGCAGCGAGAGCGACAAGAGCCGCATGCCCGAAGCGGGGCTGTTCTATAACTTCGGCAACAAGCTCACCGCTGAATCCGGCTTTATCTACCAGGCCGGTATCGAAGCCAAGTACGGCGAAAAGAGCGACAACAAACTCAAGGAAGGCCAGGCCGACCTGGACCTCGGCTGGCGTGCCGCGCTGGATGCGCGCAACTTTGTCGACGTGATCGTCGGCGGTGGCTACAGCTGGACGCGCTACGAGCCAGAGATCAACGACCTCGACGTCAAGCTCACCAACAAATCGCCGTTCGCCAAGGCAGCCCTGGGCTACAACCACCAGTTCGATGACATGACCCTGCGCGTCGAAGCTGGCGCCCGCCGTACTATTGATGGCCGCACCAAGCTCAAGGTGGAAGATTTCGGCAGCGACACCGTGGATCTCAAGGACCGCACCAACCCCTACGCTGAAGTCAGCTTGCTGATGAACCAGAAGGGCGACCTGCCGGTGGTCGCGGGCCTGTACTACACCCGCACCGAGTACAAGCTCGACGGCGATTCCGAAGTGGCCGACAACACCAAGCTCAAGCGCAACGAGTACGGCTTCAAGGTCGGTATCGCGTTCTAAGCATATTGTGGGGGCGTTGAAGGTGAGTGCCTGCGCCTTTCACGATGAGGAAGGAGAGGGGGCTTCGTCCTTAGGGTGGTCCCGTTCAGGACGCCAGTTTAGAGCGGTTTCAGCTCGCGGAAGAACTCTCCGGTCGAGCGCGCAAAGGTTTGCTTTTCGGCGAATCAAAAAGCGCGCCGATCGCCTGACGCGCACGGGACAGCCGGCTCATGATGGTGCCGATCGGCAGGTCGAGCATTTCGGCGGCTTCCTTGTAGCTGAAGCGCTCCACGCCCACCAGCAGCATCACTTCGCGTTGGCCATCGGGGAGTTTCTGCACGGCTTCGATGATCTGGCGGTGCATCAGGTCGGACTCCGGGTTGGGCGCCTCGGGGTCGCTGACGGTTTCGAGGAATTCGTCGTTCCAGTCCATGCGCGAACGGCTGCGCACTTTGCGTGAGCGCAGTTCGTTGATCCAGGTGGAGTGCACGATGGAAAACATCCAGCTCAGTACCGAGGTGTCGGGCTGCAACTGATGGGCCCGTTCCAGCGCGCGGACACAGGCGAGCTGCACCAGGTCCTCGGCATCATGCTTGTCGCCGCAGATGCGCAACGCAAAGGCCCACAGGCGTGGCAACAGTTCGGGAAGCAGTGCGGGTAAATCAGCACCGGTGATCGACATATTTCCTCTTATTATTTCTTGATGCCTAAAATGGAGCGGTCAGGCTACGAGGTCGATACCGTAGCGGATGCCTGTGTCGCGGCGTCCTTTTTGCGGTGCTGAGGGTCCTGGGTGTCGAAGAATTGTATCAAGATGCTGACAAAGTGTACCGATTTGGATCGTCATTGAAAGGTTAATGACAGCCTATGCAGGTTACAGGCCAATGATTCTGGCAGCCGTGTCAGGAAAAATACCCTGACACGGAGTGAAACATATAAGATTTATCAGGCCCTGGGAATATTTTAGATTCCAGGGTGTTCTCTTAAAGTATTTGTGCGTGTCACCGAGTATTCGCCGCTTGCTTTAAAGTTTTTTGACTTGTTGCAACCGTGAAGCTGATATCAATATGATGGCTTGTCGCTACCCACCGGCTCGCCGCTTCGGCCCACAAGGCTGAGAATCACCCTGCAGAAACTGATGAATACAAACGGAGAGAGAAACCCATGGTAGCGGATGATGCCTTGCTAATGGCCTATGTTGACGGCGAGCTTTCGTCGCAACAGAACCAGGAGCTAGAGCGGCTCATAGACGCTTCACCGGACCTGGCTGAACGAGTCTCCCGGTTGATGGCTTCGTGCCTGCCTTATGAGGAAGCCTTTGCCCGGCAGAACCTGCCGCCGGTGCCCGAAAGTCTCAAGCTCAACATTGCTGCGTTGGCGGCTCAGCACACGGCTGAACCGGCTCCTTCCCGTAGCGCTGAAGTTTCCGACGAAAAGACAGACAGCGTTTTCTCCCGCCTGTTCGCATTCTTCCAACCTAAATTTGCATGGCCCGCGCTGACGTTCGTTGCCGGTGCAGCCTGCTATGCCTTGGTGCTTCAAGTTGGTGCATTCAGCGGTGCGCTGAAGCCGGGTATCGAGACCACCGCGCCCGCCGTTGCCCAGGCCTCGCCATGGGTTCAACAGGCGGCTGCCTACCAGCATCTGTACACCCGTGAAACCGTGGCCTACGGCGCGCAACCGACGGATGCCATCACCAAGACCCTCGCGGATATCCGTGATATCGACGGCCTGGCCCTGCGCGTTCCCGACCTCAGTTCCGCCGGCCTGACGTTCAAGCGCGTGCAGCGCCTGCGCTTCAACAATAAGGCGCTGATCCAGCTGGTGTACCTGCCGGCCAGTGGTGCGCCGGTCGCGTTGTGCGTGATGAAAGAGCCCAAGCCGGACCAGTCCATCACCCAGCAAAGCGTTGCGCAAATGAACGTAGTAACGTGGCGCCAGTCTGAACTGGGCTACGCCCTGATCGGCGAGCCTGAAGGTGTGGACCTCAACGCCGTTGCCCGACTTGTCGCCGACCGAAGTGCCGCCCAGTTGTTTGCCGGGGCGCCGTCACCGATGTGGATCGCCGCGCTCCAGAAATAACCATGCTGGGGTCGGGCATTGGTTCCCGATGCTGTGATCCCAGATAGTGTGATGAAAAGAACTTTTCCGCTGCAAAAACACCTCCGTTTGTCCTTCCCCCTGGCTGTCGCAGTGTTCGCCGGCATCGGTGTGTGGCTGCTGTATTCGCCGTCACCCTCCGCTGTACAGATCGTCGATGAAATGGAGGCCGTCGCGGGCGGTGCCCACCCCGGGTTTCGGCGTAACCATGCCAAGGGCCAGTGCATCAGCGGCCACTTTGAAAGCAACGGCAATGCGACAGAGGTTTCCCACGCCGCGATGTTGCAGCGCGGCACAGTGCCGTTGATCGGTCGCTTGTCCGCTGCCGGGGGGGATCCGGCCCAGGTCGACGTGCACGGCATGATCCGCAGCATGGCGTTGCGCCTGGCGGGCTCGGAGGGCGACGCCTGGTACATGGCGATGAATTCCGTGCCGGTGTTCCCGGTCAACACCCCCGAAGGTCTGTACCAGCAGTTGCGCGCCTCGATGCCGACCTATGGCGATAACGCTCCGGACCCGCAAAAGATGCAGGCCTTCAAGCGCACCCATCCGGAGATGCGCCCGTTCGAACAATGGCTCGCTGACCATCCAGGCTCTTCCGGTTTTGATAACACCACGTACTACAGTGTCAACGCCTTTCGCATGATCAACGCCCAGGGCCAGGAACGGTTCGTGCGTTGGAGCATGGTGCCCGAGACACCGTACAAAGCAATCACCGCCGCGCAGCGCAGCGACCCCGACTTCCTTGCCTTCGGCTTTGCCACGCAACTGGAACAGGGGCCGGTACGTTGGCACCTGATTATCACGCTGGCCGATCCTGGCGATGTCACCACCGATGCCACCGTGCGCTGGCCCGAGGGTCGTCGGCAGATCGATGCCGGTGTGCTGGTGATCGATGACCAGCAAGCCCAGGTCGACGGTGCATGCCGCGATATCGACTTCAACCCGCTGGAGCTACCACCGGGGATTGCGCCTTCGGATGACCCGCTGCTGCTGGCGCGCAAGGCGGCCTATGCCGAATCCCATCGCCGGCGCATCAGCGAAGAGCGCCTGCGTTAAGAATTTTTCCAAGCCCTCGGAATAAATCATTTCCCTCGCTTGTTCTATTCCCAGAACAACTTGAACGAGGGAACTGCGATGGGTCTGCCCACCGACGCTCAACCACTGGATTTCACCGCGTTTGCCTTGCCCTTGGGCGAGGCAAACGGCGGCGGCGTGAACGTCGAATACGACCCTGAATTCCTTGAGCTGGAAGAAGAAGCCCTGGGCAAGCCCGAGGTGCAATACGGCGACACCATCACTCAAGCCATCGAACCGAATTGGAAGCGGGTGATGCTGCTGGCCTTGCCGCTGCTGGAGCGCAGCCGCGACCTGCGCCTGGCGATCTGGCTGACCCGCGCCCAGCTCAACCTGCACGGTCTCTCCGGCCTGGCTGCGGGCCTGCAGTTGATCCATGGGTTGCTGGAACACTGCTGGGGTGGCCTGCATCCCCAGCTCGATCCCGATGATGACCACGACCCTCTGTTGCGCATCAACATCCTGGCGTTTCTCTGCGAGCCGTCCGGGCTGTTGCGCGACCTGCTGGGCGCTCCGCTGATCACGGCGCGCAGTGTGGGCAGCTTGAGCCTGCGCCAGATCGACCTGGCCACCACCGAACCCAGCGGTGACCTCAGCCCGGCCGTGATCGAAGGCGCCTTGGCCGAGGCGGACCCGCTTGAGCTTAACGCCACCGAAACCGCATTGGCCCAGGCCCTGGCGCTGAGCGTGCAGATCGAGCAGCTGCTCACGGAGAAAGTCGGCGTCGGCCGCGCTATCGATCTGAGCAGCCTGGCCACACTGTTGCGGCGTGCCGGTGACGTGATCCGTCGTCCGCAACTGGATGTGGCAGCACCGGTTATCACGGCCGATGCCCCGGCCTTAACGCCGCAACCCAACCGTGGCGAGATCAACAGCCGCGAAGACGCGCGTCAGACGCTCGACCGCCTGTGCACCTATTTCCAGACTCACGAACCGGCCAGTCCCGTGCCGTTTTTGCTGCAACGGGCGAAGAAACTGATCGACAAGAATTTCATGGAATTGCTGCAAGACCTCGCTCCCGATGGTCTTGCGCAACTGGCGCTGGTCAGCGGTATTCGCAACAGCGACAACTGACCCTTTTGTATCAAACCCACTCACCGGAGCTCGTCCTGTGGCCAAAGAAAGCAGTCAGAAGTTTATCGCTCGCAACCGGGCGCCACGTGTGCAGATCGAATACGACGTGGAGATCTACGGCTCGGAAAAAACCGTGCAGTTGCCCTTCGTGATGGGGGTGTTTTCCGACCTCTCCGGCAAACCCGCCGAGCCGTTGCCGCCGGTGGCCGAGCGCAAGTTTTTGGAAGTCGACATCGACAACTTCGACGAGCGCCTCAAATCGATGAAGCCGCGCGTGGCGTTCCAGGTGCCCAACACTCTGAGCGGCGAGGGCAACCTGCCGGTGGAGATCACCTTTGAAACCATGGACGATTTCAGCCCGGCCGCCATCGCCCGCAAGGTCCCGAGCCTCAACCAACTGCTCACCGCGCGCAGCCAATTGTCCAACCTGCTGACCTACATGGACGGCAAGGTGGGTGCCGAGGAACTGCTGGCCAAACTGCTCGCCGACCCGAGCGTGATGCAGGCCTTGAGCACTGCGCCCAAACAGCCTGAATAACTGAATAACCGCTGACTCTGCCGGAGCCTCGTTTGCCCCGGTACGGGGAAGCTTTGCCCAAAATTCGAGGAAACCGTCATGTCCACTCCGCAATCGGAACAGGCCGGACAGCCGCTGGTCACCACCGAGTTCGACGCCGGCGACTTCGCCAGCCTGTTGCAAAAAGAGTTCAAGCCCAAGACCGACAAAGCCAAGGAAGCGGTGGAAACCGCCGTGCGCACCCTGGCCGAGCAAGCGTTGCAAGGCACTCAGCTGATGCCCCACGACGTGCTGGGCACCATCGAAGGACTGATCGCTGCCCTCGACCAGAAACTTACCGAACAGGTCAACCACATCCTGCACCACGAGGAATTCCAGGGCGTGGAAAGCGCCTGGCGCGGCCTGCATTACCTGGTCAACAACACCGAGACCGACGAGTCGCTGAAGATCCGGGTCATGAACATTTCCAAGAACGAAGTGCACAAGACGTTGCGCAAGTTCAAGGGCGTGGCCTGGGATCAGAGCCCGATCTTCAAGAAGCTCTACGAAGAAGAATACGGCCAGTTCGGTGGTGAGCCCTATGGCGCGTTTGTGGCCGACTACTACTTCAACAACAGCGCCCCGGACGTGGAGCTGTTGACCCAGATGGCCCGCGTCAGTGCGGCGGCGCACTGCCCGTTGATCACCGCCGCCGACCCCAGCGTGATGCTGATGGAGTCGTGGCAGGAACTGGCCAACCCGCGTGACCTGACCAAGATCTTCCAGACCCCGGAACACGCAGCTTGGCGCAGCTTCCGTGCCAGTGAAGATTCGCGTTATGTGGGCCTGGCGATGCCGCGTTTCCTGTCCCGCGCGCCTTACGGTGCCAAGACCAACCCGGTGGAAGCGTTCGACTTCGAAGAAACCACCGACGCCGCTGGCGCCAAGGACTTCACCTGGGCCAACGCCGCCTATGCCATGGCTGTGAACATCAACCGCTCGTTCAAACACTACGGCTGGTGCTCGCAGATTCGCGGCATTGAATCCGGCGGTGTGGTGGAAGGGCTGCCGGTGCATACCTTCCCGACCGATGACGGCGGCGTCGACATGACCTGCCCGACTGAAATCGCCATCAGCGACCGCCGTGAAGCGGAGCTGGCGAAGAACGGTTTCATGCCCCTGGTGCACAAGAAGAACAGCGACCTGGCGGCCTTCATCGGCGCGCAGTCGATGCACAAACCCGCCGAGTACGAAGACCCGGACGCCACCGCCAACGCCAACCTGGCCGCGCGCCTGCCGTACCTGTTCGCCACCTGCCGGTTCGCCCACTACTTGAAGTGCATCGTGCGCGACAAGATCGGCTCGTTCAAAGAGCGCGATGACATGCAGATCTGGCTCAACAACTGGATCGGCCGCTACGTGGAACACAACCCGGCCACCGCCACCGACGCCGACAAAGCGCGCAAGCCACTGGCCGGCGCTGAAGTGGTGGTGGAAGAAATCGAAGGCAACCCCGGCTACTACGGCGCCAAGTTTTTCCTGCGCCCGCACTACCAGCTCGAAGGCCTGACCGTGTCCCTGCGCCTGGTCTCCAAGCTGCCGTCCACCAAATCCAACTGATCAACCCTGAAAGGTAACCACCATGATTTTGCTGAACTTCAAAGGCACCCAGATCAAAGGCACTTCCACCGTCGACGGGCACAAGGACTGGATCACCATCGATGCAATCCAGATGGGTGTCGGCCGGGCGATCTCCACCAGCGGTGGCGGCGCCGATCGCGACACCAGTAACCCGTCGTTCTCGGAAATCTCCATGACCAAGGTCACCGACCTGGCCTCCGCGGACCTGTTCATGCAGGCCGTGTGCGGCAAGAGCCTGGGTGATGCCGAGATCCACTTCATCCAGACCGGCGGCCCGGACAAGAAGCAACAGGTGTTCCTCAAGTTGATCCTCGGCAGCGCGATCATCAGCTCCTACTCCGCCAGCAGCAACGGCGAGCGCCCGAGCGAAACCATCTCTATCAACTTCACCACCATCAGCTACGAGTTCGACTCCTTCACCGGCGACACCGTGATCACCGGCACGCCGAAGAAGTGGGACCTGGAAAAGAACCAGAAAATCTGATGTTGACACCCCGGTGGATGTGGCGAGGGAGCTTGCTCCCGCTGGGGCGCGAAGCGGCCCTAAGTTTTTGGGGCTGCTGCGCAGCCCAGCGGGAGCAAGCTCCCTCGCCACAGTGGAGAACATTGTGAACCTTACTCAAGGCCTTAACCATGGCTGAACTCACCAGTCGCGAACGCCTGCAACCGTCGTTGCTCGACCGCTTGAGCGATGACGACACTGAGCATGCCGTGGAGCCTCGGGACAAGCGCGTGCTGTCCATGCGCGGCCTGCGCCAGGCGGTGTTGCGTGACCTGGGGTGGCTGCTCAACAGCACCAGCCTGGGCAGTTTTCGTGACTTGAGCGCCTACCCACTGGCGATGCAGTCGGTGGTCAATTTTGGTCTGCCGGATCTTGCCGGCAAGACCGCCGCCGGTTTGGACCGTGACGAGCTTGGGCGGCGCATCCGCCAGGCGATCAGGGATTTTGAACCGCGGATTTTACGCAACAGCGTGCGGGTGGTGCCGGTGGTGCCCTCGTGGGCTACGGCCAGTCCTAACCAGATGGCCTTTGAAATTCATGGCGAACTCTGGGGCCAACCGTTGCCCGAGCGCCTGTACCTGAAGACCGAACTCGACCTGGAAGCAGGTGAGGCCAGGGTCTTCGATATCGAGACAAGGGACGTGCGGTGAACGCCAAACTGCTGCGCTATTACGAACGTGAACTGGCACACCTGCGGGAAGTCGGCGGTGAATTCGCGCGTGACTACCCCAAGGTCGCCGGACGCCTGGGGCTGGAAACCTATGCCTGTGCCGACCCTTATGTGGAGCGGTTGCTGGAGGGGTTCAGCTTTCTGGCGGCGCGGGTGCAGTTGAAGATCGACGCCGAGTTCCCACGCTTTACCAACCACTTGCTGGAACTGGTGTACCCGCAATACCTGGCGCCCACGCCGTCGATGGCGGTGGTGCAATTGCAGCCGGACATGGGCGAGGGCAGCCTGGCCTCTGGGTTCAAGGTGCCACGCGACACCGCGCTGCACAGCCAATTGGGCAAGGGCGACCAGACCGCCTGCGAATTCCGCACGGCCCATGATGTGACCTTGTGGCCGATCGAGCTGGTCGAGGCGCGCTACTTTGCCTGCGGCACACACGTGGCAGGTGTTGATCTGTCGCGCCTGGGCGGGGTCAAGGCGGCCCTGCGCCTGCGCCTCAGGGTCGGTGCCGGCCTGACTTTCAGCGACCTGTCCCTCGATAACCTGCCGCTGCACATCCGTGGCGGCGACGCCATGCCGTCGCGCATCCTCGAACACCTGTTGGCCCAGGCCGTCGGCGTGCTGGTGATGCCGGTGCAGGAGCATGTCGACTGGCACCAATTCCTGCCCAAGAGCGCGATTCGCAGCCTGGGCTACAGCGACAGCGAAGCGTTGCTGCCCACCGGCCCGCGTCAGTTCCAGGGCTATCGGCTGTTGCAGGAATACTTCGCCATGCCGCAGCGCTTCATGTTTGCCGACGTGGTGGGACTGGGCAATAGCGTCAGCCGCTGCAGCGCTGAACAGTTGGACGTGATCGTGCTGTTCAAGAAGCTCGATCCGCTGTTGGAACAAAGCCTCAGCGCAGCGAATTTCGGCCTGTATTGCACGCCGGCGATCAACCTGTTCCCGATGCGCGCCGAGCGTGTGCACCTGTCCGACCAGCAGGCGGAATACCACGTGATTGCGGACCGCACGCGGCCGATGGATTACGAGATCTACCAGATCGAAGGTGTGACCGGCTACGGCAGTGGCGCGGAAGCCAGCCAGACCTTCGAGTCGTTCTACCGCGCCAATGACCTGCACGCCCGCAAGCCGCCTAACGCCTTTTACCAAGTGCGCCGAGATGCGCGGGTGTTGTCCGAGCAACAGCACCGCCAAGGCCCTCGTTCCAGCTACATCGGCAGCGAGTTGTTCCTGTCCCTGGTGGACGCCCAGGAAGCCCCGCACCGCAGCGACCTTCGCCAGTTGGGCATCGACACCCTGTGCAGCAACCGTGACCTGGTGTTGAGCATGCCGGTAGGCAGTGGCCGCAGCGACTTCAGCGTCGAGTCCGGCGCGCCGGTGCAGGCGGTGCGATGCCTCACCGGGCCCACGGTGCCGGCGCCATCCTTTGCCGAGGGCGAAACCGCATGGCGGCTGGTCAGCCATTTGTCCCTCAACTACCTGTCGTTGCTGGACCAGGACAAGGAGCAGGGTGCCAGTGCATTGCGCGAGTTACTGCGCCTGTATTGCCGTATTGAAGACGAAGCCGCCCACAAGCAGATCGAAGGCCTGCGTTCGGTGACGGCCGAAAGCATCGTGCGGCGCCTGCCGTTGCCAGGGCCGATCACCTATGGCCGTGGCTTGCAGGTCTGCGTGACCCTGGATGAAGCGGCGTTCGAAGGCGCTGGTGTATTTGTGCTGGGCTCGGTGCTGGAGCAGTTTTTTGCCAAGTACGTATCGCTCAACGCATTCACCGAAACGCTGATCAAGAGCACCACGCGTGGCGTGATCATGCAATGGCCAGCGCGGGTGGGCAGATGCGAGATCCTCTGACCCTGCTCGGTGCCCTGGAGGCGCACCCGGCGCGCTTCGATTTCTACGGCGCGCTGCGTCAGCTCGAGTGCGCGTTTGCGCACTTGCCGCGTATCGGCCAGGCCGCGCGCCCGGCGGATGAGGCCGTGCGGTTCGGGCAGCAGCCGTCGCTGGCGTTCGAGCCAGCGATGATCGCTGCGCTCACGCCCGGCGCTGTGCCCAAGTTGTTGTTGAATTTCTTTGGCCTGATGGGCGCCAACGGTCCGTTGCCGATTCACCTCACCGAATACATCCGCGACCGCCAACGCAACCGCAACGACCCCACACTCGCGGCGTTCTGCGACGTGTTCCACCACCGCATGATCAGCCTGTTCTACCGCGCCTGGGCCAGTGCCCAGCCGGCGGTGAGCCTGGACCGCCCGGGAGCGGACCGTTTTGCGCAGTACCTGGGCTCCCTGATCGGCATCGGCCAGGCTTCACTGTTGGACCGCAACGCAGTGCCCGACGTGGCCAAGCTGCACTTCGCCGGACGGCTGGGCCCGCAGACGCGCAATGCCGAGGGCTTGGCCGCGCTACTGACCGACTACCTCGGCGTGCCGGTGCGGGTCGAGCAGTTTGTCGGCCACTGGATGAAATTGCCCGCCGACGGCCTGTGCGCGCTGCGCAGCGGCCCCGATGCCGCCGTACTCGGCCAGACCACCGTGATGGGCAAGAAAGTCTGGAACACCCAGCACAAGTTCCGCCTGTTGATCGGCCCCCTTGACCTGGCGCAAACCCGTCGCCTGCTGCCCGGTGGCGACAGCCTGCAGCGCGTGCAGGACTGGGTGCGCCAATACGTCGGCCTGGCGCTGGACTGGGACGTCAACCTGATCGTCAAGAAAGAACAACTGCCTGGCTTGCGCCTCGGTTCCGCGCCCCTGGGCTGGACCAGTTGGCTGAGAAGCCAGGCCCCCGAGCAGGATGATCGGCAGTTGCTGATCAACCCGCGCCTCTCCATTACCCCTCAAGGACCTGCCCATGGCTGATATCAGTCGCGTCGCGCTTTTCGGCAAACTCAACAGCCTGTGCTACCGGGCGATTGAAAGCAGCACCGTGTTCTGCAAGCTGCGCGGCAATCCCTATGTGGAGCTGGTGCACTGGTTGCAGCAGATCCTGCAACTGACCGACTCGGACCTGCTGCGGCTGATCCGTCATTACGGCATCGACCCGGCCGTACTGGCCCGTGACCTGACGGCGGCCCTCGACCGCTTGCCCCGCGGCTCGACGTCGGTCACCGACTTGTCGTCGCAAGTGGAAGAAGCCGTCGAACGTGCGTGGGTGTATGCCACGTTGATGCTCGGCGAGTCCCAGGTGCGCTCCGGCCATTTACTGTTGGCACTCCTGAAAACCCCCAGCCTGCGCAACGGCTTGTACGGGGTTTCCCGTGAGTTCAACAAGGTCGGTATCGATGACTTGAGTGAGCGATTCGCAGCGTTGCTCAAGGACTCCCCCGAAGCCCGGATGAGCGCCAGCGACGGCTACCAGGCGCCCGGCGAAGACCTCGGCGCACTGGCCCCGAGCAAACCGCAGGAAGCCCTGAAGCGCTTTACCGTCGACCTCACTGAGCAAGCGCGTACGAGCAAGATGGACCCCATCGTCGGTCGCGATGAAGAGATTCGCCAGGTGATCGACATCCTCATGCGTCGCCGCCAGAACAACCCGATCCTGGTGGGCGAGGCGGGCGTCGGCAAGACCGCCGTGGTCGAAGGGTTTGCCCAACGCATCGCCCGTGGCGACGTGCCGCCCAGCCTCAAGGATGTGCAACTGCTGGCCCTCGACGTCGGCCTGTTGCAGGCTGGTGCGAGCATGAAAGGCGAGTTTGAGCAGCGCCTGCGTTCGGTGATCGACGAGGTGCAGGCCAGCGTCAAGCCGGTGGTGCTGTTTATCGACGAGACCCATACCCTGGTCGGCGCGGGCGGTGCTGCCGGGACCGGCGATGCGGCCAACCTGCTCAAGCCGGCGTTGGCCCGAGGCACCTTGCGCACAGTAGGCGCGACGACCTTTGCCGAGTACAAGAAGCACATCGAGAAAGACCCGGCGCTGACCCGACGCTTCCAGACCGTGCAGGTGGACGAACCGGATGAAGCCCGCGCGCTCCTGATGCTGCGCGGCATTGCCGAAACCATGCAGAACCATCATCAGGTGCACATCCTCGATTCGGCGCTGGAAGCGGCGGTGCGCTTGTCCAACCGCTACATCCCGGCGCGGCAGCTGCCAGACAAGGCCGTCAGCCTGATCGACACGGCCTGTGCTCGCGTCGCTATCAGCCTGCATGCGACCCCGGCCGAGGTGGATGACAGTCGGCGCCGTATCGAGTCCCTGGAAACCGAGCTGGCAATCATCGAGCGCGAGACCGCCATCGGCGTGGACACCGTCAGCCGTCGCGCCTCGGTCGAAGCCTTGCTGGCCAGTGAACGCGAACGCCTGGACGAAGTGGAAGGGCGCTGGGATAACGAGCTGGCGCTGGTGGAACAGATCCAGCGCCTGCGCAGCCAATTGGCCGAGTCCGATGACCGCGAAGCCGGCCTGGCCGACTTGCGCCAACTGCAGGACGAACTGATCGCGCAGCAGGGCGAACATCCGCTGGTACTCATCAGCGTCGATGAACAGGCCGTGGCCTCGGTGGTGCAGGATTGGACCGGCATTCCCGTGGGCCGCATGGTCAAGAACGAGATCGAAAACGTACTGCGCCTGGCCGAGCGCCTGGGCCAGCGCATCATCGGCCAGGACCATGCGCTGGAGATGATCGCGCGGCGCATCCAGACCTCCCGCGCCGGCCTCGACAACCCCGGCAAACCCGTGGGCGTATTCATGCTCGCCGGCACTTCCGGGGTGGGCAAGACCGAAACCGCGCTGGCCCTGGCCGAGTCGTTGTATGGCGGCGAGCAGAACGTCATCACCATCAACATGAGCGAGTACCAGGAGGCGCACACCGTCTCCACCCTCAAGGGCGCGCCGCCCGGTTACGTGGGCTACGGCGAAGGCGGCGTGCTGACCGAAGCGGTGCGACGCAAGCCGTACAGCGTGGTGCTGCTGGACGAGGTGGAGAAGGCCCACCCGGACGTGCACGAACTGTTTTTCCAGGTGTTCGACAAGGGGTGGATGGAGGACGGCGAAGGCCGGATCATCGACTTCAAGAACACCCTGATCCTGCTCACCACCAACGCCGGCACCGCGTTGATCAGTCGTCTTTGCCGCCATCCGCAAACCAGCCTGCCCGCGCCGGACACCATCGCCAAGGCGCTGCGCGAACCCTTGCTCGACGTTTTCCCACCGGCCTTGCTCGGGCGCCTGGTGGTGATCCCTTATTACCCGCTGAGCGACGCCATGCTCGGCAGCATCATCCGCCTGCAACTGGGGCGTATCGAGAAGCGCATCGCCGAGGGCCACAAGATCCCGTTCACCTTCAGCGAGGACGTCGTGGAACTGATCGCCAGCCGTTGCACCGAGCTGGAAAGCGGCGGACGGATGATCGACGCGATCCTGACCAACTCGATGTTGCCGGCGATCAGTACCGAATTTCTCAAGCGCTTGCTCGCTGGAACACCGGCCACCTGCGTGGCTGTCACCGTCGAAGGCGGCGAATTCAGATATCGGTTTGCCTGAGCCCATTGATGACAGGAGTGATACCTATGCCTTACGCAAGAAACTATGGCCTTTACGAAGTCATGACCGCGTTGCAGCAAAGTGACGGCCGTGCCAGTCCGCACAACGGGCAACCGGGGCATGCGTTGGCCTTGCATGTGGATGCCCGTGGCTTGCAGATTTCCGACCGGGTGCGGCCAACCGGTGAGGATTTGCCGGGCGGGTACGAGGGCAAGACCAGCCCGTCTGGCCGATCGATTGGTAATCCGGGAACAGCACCCATCACTGAGCCAGGGCGGGCGTTCATCATGGGTACCTCGACCCTCCCAGGACCCGCCAATGGCCAAGAGGTCAAGGACACTTGGGAGCATTTCGAGCTGCAAAAAAATCGAAGCGCGATTACCGCGCGCATTAACGCCGGCCTGGCGTCCGGCCGGCAGCGGCTGATCGACAATGCCAATGCCCTGGCCGCGCAACCGCTGCCCACCGCTGTCGGCGGGGCCATTGTCAATCGGATCAACCGGACCTACGTGAACAAGTTTCTGGGCACCGAGTTTTCCGGGGTGTTTGCCGACTCCCAGCAAGCCGCGATTGTCGCTCGCGATGTGCTCAATTCCACCATCGGCTTTCAGCAGCTACAGACACTCGATGCCGGCGCGACGCGCGCGACGATCGAAACACCGGTCAACCCTGTCATCGGCGTCAATCCGGTGCTGCTCTATCAGTCGCGCCGCGATGTGGTAGGCGGCGATACGCCAGGCCTGGTACAGATCTCGTCGGCCTGCATGCTGGTCGACCGCATGCCTGACGGCACCCTGCACATCCATACCTTCTACCCGGTGCCTTGACGCCATGGCCACGACCCAAGCTCATCGCGAAATCCAGGTCACCAGTGTGTTGGGAGCCGACGTGTTGCTGTTCCGGCGCATGCAGGCCCTTGAGGGCCTGTCCCAGCTCAGCGAATACCGGCTGGAGCTGTACAGCGAGCGCGCCGACCTGAATATCGATGACCTGCTGGCCACCCAGATGACGGTCGCGGTGGACCTGCCCAAGGGCGGCAGCCGCTACTTCAACGGGCACGTCAGCCACTTCGCGTTCACCGGTCGCCAGGGGCGTTACGCCACGTACACGGCGGTGTTGCGACCGTGGCTGTGGTTCCTGACGTTGGCCAGCGACTGCCGGATTTTCCAGGAACTGAGCGTGCCGGACATCCTCAAGCAGGTGTTCGCGCCCTACAGCATTGCGGATGTCGACACCTCGGGCTTGAGCGCCAGCTACAAGGCGCTGACCTACTGTGTGCAGTACCGCGAGAGCGACTTCAATTTTGTCAGCCGCTTGATGGAACAGCAGGGCATCTACTACTTCTTCAAGAGCGCGGCCGGGCGTCACACCTTGGTACTGGCTGATTCTTACGGTGCCCATTCGCCCGCACCGAAGTACGCCCAGGTGCGTTTCATGCCCGCCGAAGACCACGCCATGCGCGAAAGCGAAGTGATCTACGACTGGCGCATGAGTGGCGAGGTGGAACCGGGCGGCTACACCCTGCAGGACTTCGACTTCGAAAAGCCCAGTGCCAACCTGTTGGCCAAGTCGACCCTGGCCGGCAGTTACCCGCAGTCGCGTCATGAACGTTACGACTACCCCGGCAAGTACACCGAGCGCAAACAGGGTGAAACCTACGCGCGCACGCTGATCGAGTCGCTGCACACCGGCACCCAGCGCGTCACTGGCGCCACCCGCGCGCGCGGGTTGTTTCCGGGCGCGCTGATGACCTTGACCGAACACCCGCGCAGCGAGCAGAACGCGCAATTCCTGTTGCTGGAGGCGCGTTATCGCTTGTCCTCGGACACCTACGAGCCGACGCCGCCGGACCATCCCGAGCCGGTGCTCACCTGCGAGTTCGTTGCCCTGTCGCGCCAGCAGCAATTCCGTGCGCCGTGTGTGTCGCGCAAGCCGCTGCTGCACGGCCCGCAGACGGCCATGGTGGTGGGCAAGCAAGGCGAGGAAATCTGGACCGATAAATACGGGCGCATCAAGGTGCAGTTCCACTGGGACCGCGAAGGCAAGCGCGATGAAAACAGTTCGTGCTGGATTCGTGTGGCCCAGGGCTGGGCTGGCAAACGCTGGGGCGCGCTGTACACGCCGCGTATCGGCCAGGAGGTGGTGGTGAGTTTTCTTGAAGGCGACCCCGACCAACCGCTGGTGACCGGCAGTGTCTACAACGCCGACACCCTGCCGCCCTATGCGCTGCCGGAAAATGCCACGCGTTCGACGATCAAAAGCAACTCATCCAAGGGCGGCGGTGGTTACAACGAGCTGCGTTTCGAAGACAAGAAAGGCGCGGAACAGGTGTTCCTGCACGCCCAGAAGAACCTCGACCAGCGCGTGCTCAAGGACTCCCTGGACTGGGTCGGCGGTGACCGCCATTCAAAAGTCGACAACGACCTGCGCGAGAAAGTCGGCGGTGACCGGCATTCCTCAGTAGGCGGCAATCGCAACGAAAAAGCCACCGGCGCCGTGTCGATGACCGCCGGCACCAACATGATCATCGATGGCAAGTTGAAGACCGGTGTTACTGCCGGCCTCGACGTGCATATCAAGGGTGGCATGAACGTGGTGATCGAAGCCGGGGCGACCATCACCCTGAAGGTCGGCACGACCTTTCTCACCCTCACCCCGGCGATGATTCTCGCCTCGACCATTCCCATCCCATTGCCCCAGGCCGGCACTGCCGCGACCGCACTGGCACTGTCGGCTGCCACCGGACCTGCCGGCGTGCCGTTGCCGCCCAAGGAGGCCGACGATGGCAAATAACCCTTACAGGAGCCCACTATGAACCTGATCCTGCTGGTCAAAAGCTACCGTGACCAACCGATGCCCGGTGACGTGATCTGCCGGTTTACCGAGGTGGGTGGCTCCATCGGCCGAGGTCCGGACAATGACCTGACCCTGGACGACCCTGGCAAATACATTTCGCGGGTGCATGCGCGCATCGAGCTGCGTGGCGCCGAGTTTTACCTGACTGACACCGGCAGCAATCCCAGCCTGGTCAATGAGCGTCCGCTGGGTAACGGGCGCGAGCGCGTGCTGGAGGAGGGGGATCGCCTGGTGATCGGTGATTACGCCCTGGAAGTGCGCCTGGAGCAGCCAGCCGCCGTCGAACCCGAAGACGATGCCCTGGCGACACGGATCCTGCCGCCGTTGTTTGTACCTCCACCGCCGCCCGTGGCCGCGCCGCTGCCACCCCTGGAAGTGCCCCAGCCGTTGGTGCGCAACCCGGAAGTGGTGGTGCCGGTGCTGCTGCATGATGACTTGGCCGGTGCGCGCATTCTGGAGGGCGGCTCGTTGTTTGACGGGGCGATGCCGTTGTCGGACCCGTTGGGGTTGAATCCATCGCTGACGCCAGCGTTTCGCGGCACTGAAAGTGACCACGTGGCGCCGCAGTTGCAGGCGTTCAACGCGCCGTTGTGGCAAGCGGAGCCGCAGGTGATTCCGGAGGATTACGACCCGTTGTTTGGCCTGTCCACCCAACCCACGGTTGCCCCGGAACCCCATGTGGGAGCGGGCTTGCTCGCGAAGAACGATAACGCGGTCATCCAGGAACAACCGATCGTCTTGGAGACCTTCGCGAGCAAGCCCGCTCCCACATTGACCGCGTCCAACAGTGATGACGCTGTGTTGCATGCGTTGCTCCAAGGCCTGGGCCTCCCCGACCTTCACACCACCCGTACCCCCACGGAGCTGGCCCAGTTGGTCGGCGAAATGCTCCGCGCCGCCACCACCGGCACCATGGATGTGCTCATGGCCCGCGCGCTGACCAAGCGCGAAAGCCATATCGACATGACCATGATCGGTGCCTATTCCAACAACCCACTCAAATTCTTCCCCGACGCCGACAGCGCGCTTACCCAGATGCTCGGTGGCGACTCGCCGGCCTATATGCGCCCGGTCAAGGCGATGAACGCCTCATTTGAAGACCTCAAGGCTCATGAACTGGCGGTGATCGCCGGCATGCGCGCGGCCCTTGGTGCGGTGGTGCAGCGCTTTGATCCGGCACGGGTCGAGCAACGCCGCACCACCCATGGCGCGCTGGACAAGTGGATGCCGGCGCGGCGCAAGGCGCGGTTGTGGGACCGTTTGGTGGAGCGCTACGAAGACCTGGCACGGGATGCCGATGAGGATTTGCAGCGGTTGTTTGGTGAGCTGTTTTCCAAGGCTTATGAGGAACAGGTCGCGCGGATGCGGCAATGAGGGGCAGGGCCCGCTTCGCAGGCCAATGCGGGACAAGCCCGCTCACCACAGCCATCCACCCATTTTTGAGTAATAGTCATGTCCTGGAATAACAAAGTCGTCTGGTCCGAAGGCATGCTGTTGCAGCCTCAACACCTGCAACAACATGACCGTTTCCTGCAGGCCCAACTGGAAGCCCGCGTCAGTGCCTTGCGTGCTTACAGCTGGGGTTTTTCCACGCTGGAAATCGACCCGCAGCAGTTGGCCATGGGCAAGTTGTCCTTGTTGTCGTTCAGCGGCGTGTTGCCTGACGGTACGCCGGTTGGCCTGCCTTTCGGCGATGAAATGCCGTTGCCACTGGAGATCCCCGGCGACGCCCGCGATCTGAAAGTGGTGTTGGCGCTGCCCAGCCTGCGTCCTGGCGTGTCGGAGGTGGATGACAACCCCAGCTTTGAAAACTTCGCCCGCCATCGCAGCAGCGAGTACGAAGCCTGGGACAGCAATGGCCTGGACAGCAGCGCGTTGATGAGCATCGGCAAACTGCGTCTGCGCCTGGCGTTTGAAGGCGATGTAGCGGATGCCTACACCACCCTGGGCATCGCCCATGTGGTGGAAAAACGTGCCGACAAAAGCGTGGTGCTCGACCGCACTTACTGCCCGCCGTGTCTGGACATCCGTGCCGCCGAACGCCTGGGGGCGTTTGTCGATGAGCTGCTGGGCCTGGTGCAGCAGCGGGTCGAGGCGCTGGCGTCGCGCCTGACTCAACCCGATGGCAGCGGCGCCGCAGAAATCGCCGACTTCCTGCTGTTGCAGGTACTCAATCGCAGCCTGCCGTTGGTGCGCCACTTGGCCGCGATGACCGGCCTGCATCCCGAGCAGTTGTACCGCGACCTCGCGAGCCTGGCCGGTGAATTGGCGACCTTTACCCGCGATGACAAGCGCGCCTCTGCCTACCCGGCGTACCGCCATGCAGCCCTGGCGGAAACCTTCGCCCCGGTGATGCTCGACCTGCGCCGTGCACTGTCGACGGTGATGGATGCGCGCGCCATCGCGATCCCGCTGGAAGAGCGCCAGTACGGCATTCGTGTGGCGGTGCTGCCCGACCAGGACCTGCTGCGTTCGGCCACCTTTATCCTGGCGGTGCAGGCACAGATGTCCGCCGAGAGCGTGCGCAACGGCTTCCCGCCGCAGGTGAAGATCGGCTCGGTGGAGAAGATCCGCGACCTGGTCAACCTGCAACTGCCGGGCATCGGTCTGCGCCCCTTGCCGGTGGCGCCACGGCAGTTGCCGTTCCACGCCGGTTTTACCTATTTCGAACTTGATCGCAGCAGCGAATATTGGCAATTGCTGAGCCAGTCGGCCGGCTTTGCCCTGCATATCGCCGGGGTGTTCCCAGGGCTGGACATGCAGTTCTGGGCGATCCGCAACTAAGGCAAGGTGACTGACGTGAACGACACTTTTGAAGGCGACCCGGATCGCACCCTGCTGATTCCCACTCCAGGTGGACGCAGGGCAGCACCGCCGGTAACACCGGTACAGCGCGAAGCCATGGTGTTGCAGGGCCAGGGGCTCAACCCGCTGGTGCGTGCCGCCAACCCGCTGTTGGACCTGGTGGTGCCGTTGCGCAGCCTCACGGCCATGCCGGATATGGAAAGCCTGCGCCAACGCCTGATCCAGGCGGTGCAGGCCTTCGAAGCCCAGGCCCGCGCCAGCCAGGTCGACGTGGAAACCGTGGCCGCCGCGCGCTACGCGTTGTGCACTCTGGTCGACGAAACCATCGCCAGCACCCCGTGGGGCGCCGGAGTGTGGGGCAGCCGCAGCCTGTTGGTGACCTTCCACAACGAGGCGTGGGGCGGCGAGAAGTTCTTCATGATCCTGCAGCGCCTGAGCCAGGACCTGCGTACCCATATCGACGTGCTGGAGTTGATGTACCTGTGCATGGCGCTGGGCCTGGAGGGACGTTATCGCGTGCTGGATCGCGGCCTCGATCAGTTGGGGTTGCTGCGTGAACGCCTGCTGCACTTGATCAACCAGCAACGTGGCAATCAGGAGCAAGACTTGTCACCGCGTTGGCGCGGTGCCGAAGCGCCGCAGGCCTCGATGTTGCGGCGGGTGCCGTTGTGGGTGTTGGCGTCGGTGGCGGCGGTGCTGCTGTTGAGTGTGCAACTGACCTACAGCTGGTTGCTCAACCGTGCGTCCGACCCGGTGTTTGCCCAGCTGGGTTCGATCCGTGTGGCTTCGCCGCTCAAGGTGGCGGTGCCGGCCACGCCTGCGCCCGTGCGCCTGGCCGGTTTCCTCGCGCCGGAAGTGGCCCAGGGGCTGGTGGCGGTGAAAGACAGCGCCGACCGCTCGGTAATCACACTGCGCGGCGATGGGGTGTTCGCCTCCGGCAGTGCCGAAGTGTCGAGCAACTTCGACGGCTTGCTCGCACGCATCGGCGATGCCCTGGCTACGGTGCCGGGGGATGTGGTGGTGGTTGGGCATACCGACAACGTGCGGCCCTCGGCGACCTCACGGCTGGGCTCCAACTTTGATCTGTCCCAGGCGCGGGCCAAGACCGTCGCACGCTTGCTGGCACAACGGGCCGGGCCGGTGGAGCGTTACCGCAGCGAAGGCCGTGGCGAAACCGAACCCTTGGTGCCCAACGATTCAGCGGCGAATCGCGCGCGTAACCGCCGCGTCGATATCACCGTATTGATCCCTTCCCAGGCGCAATAGCCATGAATTTTTCGACGCTGTTTTCGTTGTTATGGTCCCCGGTGGAGCGCTTCATCCTGTGGCTGCTCAAGCCCTGGTTGTTGTCGCTGATCGGTGTGGCCTTGCTGTCCCTGCTGGTGTGGTACGAAGGCCCGTTGCTGGCGTTCAACGGCAGCGAGCCGTTGGCGCCGGAGTCGCGGCGCTGGGGTTTGATCGGGTTGTTCGTGTTGGTGTGGGTCAGCTATTTTGCCTGGCGCCTGTGGCGGGCCTGGCGTGCCAACCGTGGTTTGATGGCGGGCGTGGCCGATGCGCCAACGGTGGCGCCCGGCGTGCGTGAGTCCCAGGCCGAAGTGGCCGAGTTGGGCGAACGCATGCGTTCGGCCATGGCGGTGCTGCGCAAGGCCAATCCTGGCTGGAAGATGAGCGGGCAGTACCTGTATCAATTGCCGTGGTACATGTTTGTTGGCGCGCCGGGCAGCGGCAAGACCACGGCACTGACCCATTCCGGGTTGCAATTTCCCCTGCGCGAGGCCATGGGCAGCGGTGCCATCGGCGGTGTCGGCGGCACGCGGCATTGCGATTGGTGGTTCACCGATGAAGCGGTGCTGCTCGACACTGCCGGGCGCTACACCACCCAGGACAGCTACACCGAAGTCGATAAGGCCGCGTGGGGCGGCTTCCTCGATTTGCTGAAAAAGTACCGCCGCCAACGCCCGGTCAACGGTGTGATCGTAGCCTTGAGCGTCAGCGACTTGTTGCAACAGACCGAGGCCCAACGCCAGGCTCAAGCCGTGGCGATCCGCGCGCGCATCAATGAGCTGTACGAGCGCCTGGGCTTGCGCTTCCCGGTGTATGTGATCATCACCAAGTGCGACTTGCTCGCGGGCTTTTCGGAGTTCTTCGAAACCTTCGGCCGCGACGAACGCGCGCAGGTGTGGGGCGTGACCTTTCCGTTGGCCCAGCCACCCCAGGTGGAGACGGGCCTGGCGTCGTTCCCGGGCGAGTTCGATGCCCTGGAGCGTCAGTTGCAACGGCGTGTGCTGGAGCGTTTGCAACAGGAGCGTGACTTGTCACGACGCGCGTTGCTCTACAGCTTCCCGCAACAGTTCGCCAGCCTGGGCGACGGCCTCACGCGTTTTCTCAATACAGTCTTCGAAGCCAATCGCTACCAGGAACCGGCACTGCTGCGGGGTGTGTATTTCACCAGTGGCACCCAGGAGGGCAGTCCTATTGATCGGGTGCTGACCTCGCTGGCGGCGTCCTTCGGTCTGGGCCGCAAGGTGCTGGCGCCGAATGTCGCCAGTGGGCGCAGTTACTTCATCACCCGCCTGCTGCGCGAAGTGATCTTCAAGGAAGCCGGGCTCGCCGGGGTCAATCACCAAGAGCAACGGCGCCGACGCCTGCTCGGCCGCGCGGGGCGCATGGCGGCGGGTGTGGCGTTCGTCCTGCTGCTGGTCGGCATGACCATCAGTTATACCCGCAACCTGCAACTGATCGCCGATGCGTCCAGTGCCGCCACCAACGTCGCGCAATTGGCCAAAGCACTGCCGGCCGAAGGCGATGTGCTGGTGACCCTGCCGTTGCTGAATGCTGCGCGCGCGTTGCCCAGCGGCTACAGCGACGGCGACCGCAGTGTGCCGTTGCTCAGCCGCATGGGCCTGTACCAGGGCAACAAGCTCGGTGCGGGCGCAGTCACGTTGTATCGGCGCTTGCTGCGCAGCACCTTGTTGCCGCATATCGTCGCCAACCTGGAAAACGCCTTGCGACGTGGCGATGCGAGCAATCAGGAGTTTCTCTACGAAACCCTGCGTGCCTACCTGATGCTCGGCGAGCGGCAGTTCTTCGACGCGCCGTCGGTGCAGGCCTGGGTCGATGTGGACTGGCGTCGCGAACTGCCCCAGGCCACGCCTGCACAGTTGCAGCAACTGTCGGACCACGTCACGGCGCTGTTGGAGACCGACGACGAGGCCGAGCCGGTGCAACTGGACAGCGCGCTGGTGGCCAAGGTGCGCCTGGCGTTGGCGAGTATGCCGTTATCCCAGCGCATCTATAACCGGGTGAAGCGCCAGGTCGACCAGCAACACCTGCCCGAGCTGAGTGTGAACAGTGCGGTGGGGCGGGATGTTTCGTCGTTGTTTACCCGCGCCAGTGGCGAACCGTTGTCCCGTGGGGTGAGTGGCGTCTACAGCATCGCCGGCTACCGGGAACTGACCCGCAAGACCCCGCAGGCCGTGGCCGAGATGGCCAAGGACAGTTGGGTACTGGACCGCCAGGAGTCGGCGCAGATTGCCGGCGCCAACCCGGCCATGCAGGCGGCGGTGCTGGAGCTTTACTACGCCGACTACATCCGCCAATGGGACAGTTTCCTTGCGGATGTGCACCTGGCACCGTTGACCAGCCTTGGCCAGGCCTCGTTGGTGACCAATGTGCTCGCCGCCAGCGATTCACCGTTGCGCGCGTTGCTGGTGGCGGTGTCGAAGGAAACCACGCTGGAGGGGGTGTTGACCTCGACCACAATCAAGGACACCGATCAGCGCGTGCGCGACAAGATCGCTGCGGCCACGCAAAAGCTGCAATCGGCGCTGGGTGGCGATAGCCCGGCACCGGTGGCGGACGCGTCGGCCAACCCGGTGGACCCGCATTTCGCCGCGCTGCATCGCTTGGTGGGCAACGGCACCGGTCCGCAGCCGGTGGATGAGGTATTGGCGTCGCTGAAGGACGCCGGGCAATTCTTCGACAGCGCTGACGCCGCGCGCCGCAGTGCTGCGCCGGCACCTTCCAACGAGGTGTTGGGGCGCTTGAAACGCTCGGGTGACACGCAGCCTGCGCCGTTGTCGACGCTGCTGCGGGATGTGGAATCGGGGGGCACGGCGCTGACCCTTGGCAATGAAAAAGCCCGGTTGAATGCACTATGGGAGGCGAGCGGCGCACCGTTCTGTCGGGCGGCCATCGATGGGCGTTATCCGCTGGTGCGCAGCTCGGCCCGCGATGCCACCGCCGATGACTTCGGCAAGTTTTTCGGCCCCGGTGGGTTGATGGACGATTTTTTCAGCAAGAACCTTGCGGCGTATGTCGACATGAGCGGCATCCAGTGGCGCTGGCGTTCAACTGGCGTGACGCCGCTGAATATCTCCCAGGATGTACTCAATCAATTCCAGCGTGGCGCCAAGTTGCGCGATATGTTCTTCGTGGCCGGTGCGCGCCAGCCGTCCATGCGTTTCGACTTGAAAACCCTGGGGGCAGATCCGGCACTGAGCAAGGTCACGCTGGATATCGATGGCCAGCCGGTGGTGTTTGACGCTGGGACGGTGGCCGACTTCGCCAGTATCTCGCTGCCCAGCGGCAAGTCCGGCGGCCTGGTGCGACTCGATGCCACGCCAGGTCTGGCCAGCCCACTGCGCAGCGACGGCCCCTGGGGTTGGCTGCGCATGATGGACAAGGCTGTGGTGAGCACCCAGGGCGAACAGCTGCAACTGACCTTCAATCTGGAAGGCCATCGGGTGGCGTATCTGCTGCGGGCCAGCAGTGTGATCAATCCGTTCCGCCGCGACAGCATCGAGCAGTTCCATTGCCCGGGCAGCTTTTAGGAAACAGCCATGAATGGATTTTTTGGCAAGGTTCCCACCCTGGGAGACTTTGTCAGTCGTCGCTTGGCACCGGAATTCCTTGGCCCGTGGGACGCCTGGTTGCAGGCCGGTTTGCAGTGCAGTCATGAGCGTCTGGGCGAGCAATGGCTGGAGGTGTATCTGTGCAGTCCGATCTGGCACTTTGCGTTGACGGCGGGTGTGTGTGGTGAACAGGGCTGGGCCGGGGTGATGATTCCCAGTGTGGATCGGGTGGGGCGCTATTTTCCACTGACCGTTGCTGCGGCAGTTGGAGACGGGCTGATGTTGGATGCGACCTGGCATGGTGAGGTGGAGCGCTTGGCGTTGTCAGCCTTGAGCGAGGCGTTTTCCCTCGAAGTATTTGATGAGTCAGTACAGGCGTTGCCATTGCCCATGCTTATCGAACGAGCAGATCCCGCCATGCGGGTGTTGTTCTGGAGCGAAGGTTCCCCCCACGTTGCGCCGACGCGTTGGGAAGGGGAGGGATTGCCCGATGCTGAGACCTATGCCGACATGCTCGGCGGCCCATGGCCCTGAATGAAAAAGCCCCGAACCTGTCGGGGCTTTGCTGATCAACCCAATGCAGCAAGTTGCGCCACGGTTTCCGGGAAACGTGCCACCAGGCGGATCAGCGTAGCAGCCTGGGCGTTCGGCTTGGCCCGGCCTTGCTCCCAGTTTTCCAGGGTGCGGGTGTTGGTGCGCAGGTACATGGCGAACACCGACCGGGAGAGGTTGAGTTGTTGGCGCACCGCGACCACTTCCTCGGCGGTGAGTGGCGCCAGGTTTTTGAGGTGAACCTTGTGGGTTCGCAGGGTGACTTTGCCTTGGCGTTCGTCTGCCAGGGCGTCGAAGCCTTCGACCAGTTCGGAAAAGATTTCACGTTTCATAATGTGTTCTCGCTTTGATTTCCCTGTCCAGCAGGTGTTTTAGGGCTTTTTTGTGCTGTGGTGTCAGGTCATCCTGTTCGTGCTTGCCGTACAGGGTGAACAGCCAGAATTGCGTGCCGCCCGACCACCAGTAGTAAATGACCCGCAGGCCACCGCGCTTGCCTTTGTTGCGCCGCTCATCGACGAAGCGAACCTTGCGCAGTCCGCCTGTTCCCTCGATCACATCTCCTGCTTCCGGGTTTTTCATCAACTCTTGTTGAAAACCCTGGAAAAGCTCGTCACTCAGATAGTCCTTGCGATGCCGCTCGAAGGCCGGCAGTTCGATAAATAGAGCATCCATGTTCTGTACGTAGCCTGCGTATAGTTTGGTGGCCCACCCGCGATGGGTCAAGTGACCCTGCTGTGGGAACTTTCCTAAAACGCAGACACCATACGGCGGCCTTCATCGAGTAGATGCCGGATGAGGAGGCAGATGGCTGAGGAAAATTCCGTGAATAGGGGAGGGTAAAAGCCACTCCCCCAGAAACGCAAAACGGCGCCCGAAGGCGCCGTTTTGTTGACTGCATCCCGCTAAGCGATCAAACGCCCAGCACCGCGTGCTGCACCAGGGTGAGCAGCGGTTGTGGGTACACGCCCAGGAAGAACGCGAGCAGGGCGATGGCCAGCAGCATCACGCCGCCTGCCTTCTGTTCCCAATGCAGCTCGGCATCCACACGGCGCAGGTTTGGCTCGATCAGGTAGAGGGTGACCATCACGCGCAGGTAGTAGAACACGCCAATCGCGGAGCCCAGTACCAGGGAGGCAACCAACCACCATTCGTGGGCTTCAACACCGGTGGCGACGATGTAGAACTTGCCGATGAAGCCCGCCGTCAGCGGGATACCGGCCAGGGACAGCATCATCACGGTCAGCACGGCGGTCAGGTACGGACGGCGCCAGAACAGGCCGCGGTATTCGTACAGGGCGTCGGCGTCACGGCCTTTGAATGGCGACGACATCAGCGTGATAACGCCGAATGCACCCAGGCTGGTGATCACGTAGGTGACCAGGTACACGCCCATGGCTTCCACAGCCAGGCCTTTGCTCGCCACCAGGGCGATCAGCAGGTAGCCGAAGTGAGCGATGGAGGAGTAACCCAGCAGACGCTTGAGGTTGTTCTGGGTCAGGGCCAGCAGGTTACCGAACAGGATCGACGCAATGGCGATCACGGTCAGCACGGTGCTCAGTACACCGGTGTTGGCAGCAGGGGAGATCTGGAACAGACGCACCATCACCGCAAACACAGCAACCTTCGACGCGGTGGCCAGGAACGCCGCCACCGGCGCCGGGGCGCCTTCGTACACGTCCGGGGTCCACAGGTGGAACGGCACCAGCGACAGCTTGAACGCCAGGCCGATCAACATCATGGCCAGGCCCAGTTGGGCGATTGGCGCAGGCATGTTGGTGCTGGCCAGGGCGTGACCGATACCGGTGAAGCTCAGGCTGCCGGCTTCGGCGTAGAGCAGGGCCATACCGAACAACAGGAACGCGGAACCGGCGGCCGACAGCACCATGTACTTGATGCCGGCTTCCAGGGAACGCTTGTTGAAGAAGGCGTAGGCCACCAGGCCGTAGGTCGGGATCGACAGCAGTTCCAGGCCGATGAACAGGCCCGCCAGGTGCTGTGCGCTGACCAGCACGATACCGCCGGCCGCAGCCAGCAGGATCAGCAGGTACAGCTCTTCCTTGTTGCCTGGGTAACCGGTGCCGCCTTCGCCCATGTAGGCGTGGGCGAGGGTGACGCACGCCAGGGTCGCGACCAGGATCAACGCGATATACAGCAGCGCGAAGTCATCCACCATCATCAAAGGCGTGACCGCCAATGGCGCGACCTTGAGGGCCGGGATGATCGACAGCAGGGCCAGGTTGAGACCGGCACAGGACAGCAGGAACGTTTGCGAATGATTGCGACGCCAGGCGATTGCCAGCATCACCACCACGATGGTGAGGCTGGTAATCAGCAGCGGCGCAAGCGCGATAAAGTGTTGGATCGTGAATTCCATAGCGCTCTTACCGGGCCGAAGCGAGTTGAGAGAAGGCGGTGCCGAACCACTGCTGCACGCCATGCATCGTCGCGGCAGAAGTGTCCAGGAACGGTTGCGGGTACACGCCGATGTAGATCAGCAGCACCGCAAGGCCGAGCACCATGATCAGTTCGCGAGCATCCATCCCTTGCAGGACGGTGTCGGACTTGGCCGGGCCGAAGTAGGCGCTGTGGATCATGATCAGCGAGTAGACCGAACCGAACACCAGGCCGGAGGTAGCAATCGCACTGATCCACGGTGTTTGCACGAATGCACCCATCAGGATCAGGAACTCGCCGATGAAGTTGCCGGTACCCGGCAAGCCCAGGGACGCGGCGGCGAAGAACAGGCTGATCGCTGGCAGGTACGCGATGCGCGACCACACGCCACCCATTTCACGCATGTCACGGGTATGCAGGCGCTCGTACAGCTGGCCACTCAGGATAAAGAGGGCAGCGGCCGAGACACCGTGGGCCAGCATCTGGATCACGGCGCCTTGCAGCGCCAGTTGGCTGCCGGAGTAGATGCCGATCAGTACGAAGCCCATGTGGGAAACGGACGAGAAGGCAATCAGACGCTTGATGTCGGTTTGTGCGAACGCCAGGAACGCACCGTAGAAGATCCCGATCAGACCCAGGGTCATGGCGATCGGCGCGAACTCGGCCGAGGCATTCGGGAACAACGGCAGGGCGAAACGCAGCAGGCCGTAGGCAGCGGTTTTCAGCAGGATACCGGCCAGGTCCACGGAACCTGCGGTCGGCGCCTGTGCGTGAGCGTCAGGCAGCCAGGAGTGGAACGGCACCACCGGCAGCTTCACCGCGAACGCGATGAAGAAGCCCAGCATCAGAATGTACTCGGTGGTCAGGGACATCTTGGTTTTCAACAGGTCGGCGTAGTTGAAGGTAATCACGCCGGTGTTGTTGAAGTTGACCAGTACCAGGCCCAGGATCGCCACCAACATGATCAGGCCGGAAGCCTGGGTGAAGATGAAGAACTTGGTCGCCGCGTAGATCCGGGTTTTCTTGCCGTCCGAAGAACTGTGACCCCAGAGCGCGATGAGGAAGTACATCGGCACCAGCATCATTTCCCAGAAGAAGAAGAACATGAACAGGTCGAGGGCGAGGAACACGCCGACGACACCGCCCAGGATCCACATCAGGTTCAGGTGGAAGAAGCCCACGTGACGCTGGATCTCTTTCCAGGAGCAGAGTACCGAGAGGATACCCAGCAGGCCGGTCAGCAGGATCATCAACAGCGACAGGCCATCGAGGGCCAGGTGCACGTTGATGCCGAAGCGCTGGATCCACACGTGCTTGAATTCAAGCGCGAACGTTGGATCGACACCCGGTGCCGGAGCAAATGAATAGTCGCCATGGGCCCACAGCCAGAGGCCAAGAGCGAGTTCCAGGGACATGGTCAGCAACGCAATCCAGCGGGGGAGGGTGGCGCCGAAGCGTTCACCCATCCAGCAGAGCAGGCCGCCGATGAAGGGGATCAGGATTAGCCAGGGCAGAATCATGACAGGCTCGTTTCCTTTCGCAGGTTCGCAATATTCATAGTCAGACCGCTACCACAACGATGGCGCCGATCACCAGCACGGCACCGGCTGCCATGGAAGCGGCATACCAACGCAGTTGACCGGTCTCGCTGCGGCTCAGGGCGGTGTGACCGGCCTTGGCGGCACGCGGGATCAAACCGATGGTCTGGTCGAGCGGGTCTTTGCGCAGTACATGGCTGATGGCAAGGTAAGGCTTGACGAACAGTTTGTCGTAGATCCAGTCGAAGCCCCAGGCAGCGAACCACCAGGCCGACAGGAAACGGCCAATGCCACTGTTGGCCACGGCGGTCACGAAGCGACGCTTGCCGAGGAACAGCAGGGCTGCCAACAGGATACCGGCGATGGCGATGGCGCCCGAGGCGATTTCCAGGCTGTGCTTGGCAGCGCCACCGGCATGGCCGGCGCTTTCTGGCAGGACACCGGCCAGCGGTGGGGTGATCAGGGCGCCGATGAAGGTCGACAGGATGATCAGAACGGACAACGGCAACCAATGCGAGATGCCATGGCCTGCGTGTGCTTCGGTCTTGGCTTCACCGTGGAAGGTGATGAAGATCAGGCGGAAGGTGTACAGCGAGGTCATGAACGCACCCACCAGGCCTGCGTACAGCAGGTTCTGGTTACCGCTGGCAAAGGCTTCCCAGAGGATTTCGTCTTTCGAGTAGAAACCGGCGGTCACCAGCGGCAGGGCTGCGAGTGCGGCACCACCGACGATGAAGCTGGCGTAGGCCAGTGGCAGTTTCTTCCACAGGCCGCCCATCTTGAAGATGTTCTGCTCGTGGTGGCAGGCAACGATCACCGCACCGGAAGCAAGGAACAGCAGGGCCTTGAAGAACGCGTGGGTCATCAGGTGGAAGATCGCCGCGTCCCAGGCGCCAACGCCCAGGGCCAGGAACATGTAGCCGATCTGGCTCATGGTCGAGTAGGCGAGGATCCGCTTGATGTCGGTCTGTACCAGGGCAGCAAAACCGGCCAGCACCAGGGTCACGCCGCCCACGATGCCCACCAGGTGCAGGATGTCCGGCGCCAGGGTGAACAGGCCGTGGGTACGGGCGATCAGGTAGACGCCGGCGGTCACCATGGTGGCCGCGTGGATCAGTGCGGAAACCGGGGTAGGACCGGCCATCGCGTCCGCCAGCCAGGTTTGCAGCGGCAGTTGTGCGGATTTACCCACGGCGCCACCCAGCAGCATCAGGGTCGCCAGGGTGATCCAGAAGTCGCCAACCTGGAATTTCTGTGGTGCCAGCACCAGCAGTTCCTGGATGTTCAGCGTGCCCACCTGTTGGAACAGGATGAACAGGCCGATGGCCATGAACACGTCACCGATACGGGTCACGATGAAGGCTTTAAGGGCTGCGTTACCGTTGTTGCGGTTGCTGTAGTAGAAACCGATCAACAGGTACGAGCACAGGCCCACGCCTTCCCAGCCGAAGTACAGGAACAACAGGTTATCGCCCAGCACTAGGAACAGCATGCTGGCGATAAACAGGTTGGTGTACGAGAAGAAGCGCGAGTAACCGGCTTCACCGCGCATGTACCAAGACGCGAACAGGTGGATCAGGAAGCCCACACCCACCACCACGCCAAGCATGGTGATCGACAGGCCGTCGACGTAGAGGGCGAAGTTGGGCTTGAAGCCCTCCACCGACATCCACTGCCACAGCACGAGGGTGTAGTGACCGCCTTCCGGCGGGGCCACGTTGAATTGCCAGATGACGTAGGCGGTCACGATGGCCGAGAGGCCAATGGAGCCCACACCCACCAGGGCCGAGAGGTTTTCCGACCAGCGTCCGCGAGAGAACGACAGCAGCAGGAAACCGATCAGGGGAAATACGAAAGTCAGAAAGATCATGTTCATCCGCGCATCTCACTGGCAGCGTCGATATCAAGCGTGTGGAAGCGACGATACAGTTGCAGCAGGATCGCCAGGCCGATACTGGCCTCGGCGGCTGCCAGGCTGATCACCAGGATGAACATGACTTGTCCATCCGGCTGGCCCCAACGTGCACCTGCAACGATGAACGCCAGTGCAGCGGCGTTCATCATGATTTCCAGGCTCATCAACACGAACAGAATATTACGGCGAACCATCAGGCCGACCAGGCCAAGGCAGAACAGGATGCCGGCGACCGCCAGACCATGCTCCAAAGGGATAGCAGGCATCGTCATTGCTCCTTGGCTTCGTTGCGGCCCAAGTGGAAGGCGGTGATGGCTGCAGCGAGCAGCAGCATCGAAGCCAGTTCGACCACCAGCAGGTACGGGCCGAACAGGCTGATACCCACGGCCTTCGCGTCTACGGTGGTGTGGCCGATGGCCTGACCGCTCTGGTGAGCGAACAGCACATACAGCAGTTCACCCAGCAGCAGCGCTGCCAGGATGACCGGGCCGAGCCAGATGCCGGGCTTGAGCCAGACGCGCTCCTGGGCGACCGAAGCCGGCCCCAGGTTGAGCATCATCACCACAAACACGAACAGCACCATGATGGCGCCCGCATAGGCGATCACTTCCAGCACGCCGGCGAACGGGGCGCCGAGTGCGAAGAAGGTCATGGCCACGGCGATCAACGAAATGATCAGGTAGAGCAGGGCGTGCACAGGATTGGTGTTGGTGATCACGCGAAGCGTGGACACCACTGCAATACCGGACGCGAAATAGAAAGCGAATTCCATCTTTCTTCCTTAAGGCAGCAAGCTCTTCACGTTGATCGGCTCGGCTTCGTTTTGTGCGGCGCCTTTCGGCTTACCGGCAACGGCCATACCTGCAACACGATAGAAGTTGTAATCAGGGTTTTTACCGGGACCAGAGATCAAAAGATCTTCTTTCTCGTACACCAGGTCCTGACGTTTGAACTCGGCCATCTCGAAATCCGGCGTGAGCTGGATCGCGGTGGTCGGGCAAGCTTCCTCGCAGAGGCCGCAGAAAATGCAGCGCGAGAAGTTGATTCGGAAGAAGTCCGGGTACCAGCGACCGTCTTCGGTTTCAGCTTTCTGCAGGGAGATGCAACCCACCGGGCACGCCACGGCGCACAGGTTGCAGGCTACGCAACGCTCTTCGCCATCGGGGTCGCGGGTCAGCACGATACGGCCGCGATAACGCGGCGGCAGGTACACCGCTTCTTCCGGGTATTGCAGGGTGTCGCGTTTGCGAAAGCCATGGCCGAAAACCATCACCAGGCTTCGCAACTGGGTACCGGTACCCTTAACGATGTCGCCAATATATTTGAACATGGGTCAAATCCTCACTGAACCGCGCCGGCTGGCGTGTTCAACAACACAACGGCAGCCGTCACCAGCAAATTGATCAGGGTCAGTGGCAGGCAGAAGCGCCAGCTGAAATCCATCACCTGGTCGTATCGTGGACGCGGAATGGACGCGCGCAGCAGGATAAACAACATGATGAAGAACGCGGTCTTCAGGAAGAACCAGAAGAACGCCAACTGCGGCAGGATGCCGAACGGACCGTGCCAGCCGCCGAAGAACAGCGTGACCAGCAGGGCCGAGATCAAGATGATGCCGATGTACTCACCGACGAAGAACATGCCCCATTTCATGCCGGCGTATTCAATGTGGTAACCGTCGGCCAGTTCCTGTTCCGCTTCCGGCTGGTCGAACGGGTGACGGTGAGTCACGGCGACGCCAGCAATGAAGAAAGTACAGAAGCCGAAGAACTGCGGAATGATGAACCACAGGTTCTGCGCCTGGTACTCGACGATGTCACGCATGTTGAACGAGCCGACCTGCACCACGATGCCCATCAGCGCGAGGCCCATGAACACTTCGTAGGACACGGTCTGGGCCGAAGCCCGCAAGCTGCCCAAGAGGGCGAACTTGTTGTTGCTCGACCAACCGGCGAACAGCACCGCGTAGACCGACAGACCGGCCATGGCGAAGAAGAACAGCAAGCCGATGTTCAGGTCCGCCACGCCCCAGGTCGGGGTGATCGGGATGATCGCGAAGGCGATCAGCAAGGCGCTCATGGCCACGACCGGTGCCAGGGTGAAGATCACCTTGTCGGCAAACGGCGGGGTCCAGTCTTCCTTGAAGAACATTTTCAGCATGTCGGCGGCGATCTGGAACATACCGAACGGGCCAACGCGGTTCGGACCGTAACGGTCCTGCCACCAGCCCAGCAGGCGACGTTCGACGAAGCTGAGCAGGGCGCCCGCGACGACCACGGCCAACAGGATCACGATGGCCTTGACCACCGAAATGATCACGTCAATTACTTCCGGCGTGAACCAAGTCATTGCGCTGCCTCCTGCAGACCGTCAACGGTTTTGCCAAAGATCGCCGCTGGAATGCCGGCGAAACCTTTCGGCAGTGCAACCAGGCCAGCGCCCAGCTCGTCGTTGATGCGCAGCGGCAGACGCAGGGTCTGGCCGGCCACGTTCAGGCTGAGCAAGGCACCGTCGTTGACGCCCAGGCGGTCGGCTTCGGACTTGGCCAGGGCAACGTAGGCGGCTGGGATGCGCTCTTGAACCGGCGCGGCTTTGGAAGAGTTCTCTTCGCTGCCGAACAGGTGGAAGAACGGCACGACCTGCCAAGTACCCTGGGCCGGGTTGAACGGACGCGGTACGGCAGAGAACCAGTTCAGCGAATCACCGGTGCTTTCGATCAGGCGGGTGCCCGGGTCGCCAGCACGGATGTGACCACCGACTTCGTCCTGGAACTTGTTCCAGGCCTGCGGCGAGTTCCAGCCCGGCGACCAGGCGAACGGCACCTGTTGGCGCGGTTCGGCGGAGCCCGAGTAACCTTCCATGGAGAAGGCAAACGCGGTGTCCTGGTCTTGTGGAGTGCGCGGTTCGTGCACGCTGATGTTGGCGCGCATGGCCGTACGACCGGAATAACGCAGCGGTTCACGGGCCAGTTTCATGCCCTTGATGCGGAACGCGGCGGACGGTGCAGCGTCGACGATCCGTGCCAGTTGCGGCGCGCTCGCGGCGGTGGCGGCGGTGACGTGGTCGAGTTGGGTCCAGTCGATCGGCTGGTTCAGCAGGGTGGCGCGCAGGGCATGCAGCCAGCGCCAGCCTTCGTGAACCAGGATGCTGGCGTCCATGTACTTCGGATCGAACACCTGGAAGAAGCGCTGGGCGCGGCCTTCCTGGCTGACCAGGGTACCGTCGCCTTCGGCAAAGGTGGCGGCTGGCAGGACCAGGTCGGCGCGCTCGCTGGTGGCGGTCTTCTGGTGGTCGGCAACGATCAGCACCTTGGTGGCGTTGAGCGCAGCGTCGACCTTGGCGGCATCGGTGCGGGTGTACAGGTCGTTTTCCAGCACCACGATGGCGTCGGCTTTGCCGTCGGTCACGGCTTGCAGGGCCGCGTCCAGGGACTCGCCACCGAGCATGGCCAGGCCAAGGCTGTTGGCTTCAGGCACGACCAGGCTGATGGAACCGTTCTTGTCACGCAGTTTCAAGGCCTTGGCGATGTTGGCAGCGGCTTCGATCAACGCCTTGGAACCCAACGAGGTGCCGGCGATGATCAGTGGACGCTTGGCGGCCAGCAGGGCGTCGGCGATACGCTGAGCCAGTTCAACGGCTTCAGTGTCCAGGCCTTCGACGGCCGGTGCGCTGGCGTCGAGGGCGTGGGCCACGGCGAAACCGATACGGGCCAGGTCGTCTGGGGCTGCGTGCACACATTCTTCGGCGATGTCGTCGAGCTTGGTTTCAGCGATGCTTGCAATAAACAGCGGGTTCAGCGCGTGCTGGCCGATGTTTTTCACGGCGGCGTCGAGCCACGGCTGTACGCGCATGGCGTCGGCCATGTCTTCGGCCTTGCCTTTGACCGACTGGCGCAGGGACAGGGCGATGCGCGCGGCGGTCTGGGTCAGGTCTTCACCGAGGACGAAGATGGCGTCGTGGTCTTCGATGTCGCGCATGTTCGGAACCGGCAGCGGGCTGTCGTTCAGCACTTGCAGGACCAGGCGGATGCGCTCCAGCTCAGCGGCTTCGATACCGCTGTAGAAGTGCTCGGCACCGACCAGTTCACGCAACGCGAAGTTGCTTTCGAGGCTGGCGCGCGGCGAACCGATACCGACGATGTTGCGGCCGCGTAGCAGGTCGGCGGCTTTATCCAGCGCGTCGTCCAGGCTCAGCTTGCCGCCGTTGGCCAGCAACGGCTGGCGCGGGCGGTCTTCGCGGTTGACGTAGCCATAGCCGAAACGGCCACGGTCGCACAGGAAGTACTGGTTGACCGAACCGTTGAAGCGGTTTTCGATGCGACGCAGTTCACCGTAGCGCTCACCCGGGGAGATGTTGCAACCGCTGGAGCAGCCATGGCAGATGCTCGGGGCGAACTGCATGTCCCACTTACGGTTGTAGCGCTCGGAGTGGGTCTTGTCGGTGAACACACCGGTCGGGCAGACCTCGGTGAGGTTGCCGGAGAACTCGCTTTCGAGCACGCCGTCTTCAACGCGACCGAAGTACACGTTGTCGTGGGCGCCGAACACACCGAGGTCGGTGCCGCCGGCGTAGTCTTTATAGAAGCGCACGCAACGGTAGCAGGCGATGCAGCGGTTCATTTCGTGGGAAATGAACGGGCCGAGGTCCTGGTTCTGGTGGGTACGCTTGGTGAAGCGATAACGGCGCTCGTTGTGGCCGGTCATCACCGTCATGTCTTGCAGGTGGCAGTGACCGCCTTCCTCACAGACCGGGCAGTCGTGGGGGTGGTTGGTCATCAGCCATTCAACGACACTGGCGCGGAACGCCTTGGATTCTTCATCGTCGATGGAGATCCAGGTGTTGTCGGTGGCTGGGGTCATGCAGGACATGACGATACGACCACGGGTGTCGTTCTCGTCGGTGTATTGCTTGACCGCGCACTGGCGACAGGCACCGACGCTACCAAGCGCGGGGTGCCAGCAGAAATACGGGATGTCGAGGCCTAGTGAGAGACATGCCTGTAACAGGTTGTCTGCCCCATCGACTTCGAGCGCTTTGCCGTCTACGTGGATAGTGGCCATGGTTCAAAGTTCTTCGTTGGCCCGTTGTCAGCGGGCGTGGCTAATGGAATCTTGTTATTCATGGGCATCAACACAGCCTTTACGGCGTCAGCCCATGAGAAAGCGAAGGGCACGGACCCTTCGCCTTTTAAAGCGTTACGCGCCGACTACGATCGGCCTTGCCAGAGGCGGGACGGCGGCGCTGGTAGGCGCGATGCCGGCTTCGAACTCCGAGCGGAAGTATTTGATGGCACTGCCCAATGGCTCCACGGCGCCCGGTGCGTGAGCACAGAAGGTCTTGCCAGGGCCGAGGAAACCGACCAGGCCGAGCAGGGTTTCGATATCACCCTCGCGACCTTCGCCATTTTCCAGGGCCATCAGCAGCTTCACGCTCCACGGCAGACCGTCGCGGCATGGGGTGCAGAAGCCGCAGGATTCACGGGCAAAGAACTGCTCCATGTTGCGCAGCAGCGAGACCATGTTCACCGTGTTGTCCACCGCCATCGCCAGGCCCGTACCCATCCGGGTGCCGACCTTGCCGATGCCGCCGGCATACATCTGTGCGTCGAGGTGCTCAGGGAGCAGGAAGCCAGTACCGGCACCACCTGGCTGCCAGGCCTTCAAGGTGTAGCCGTCGCGCATGCCGCCGGCGTAGTCCTCGAACAGCTCGCGGGCGGTCACGCCGAACGGCAGCTCCCACAGGCCAGGGTTCTTGACCTTGCCGGAGAAGCCCATGAGCTTGGTGCCCATGTCTTCGCTGCCTTCACGGGCCAACGATTTGTACCAGTCCACGCCGTCGGCGATGATCGCCGGTACGTTGCACAGGGTCTCGACGTTGTTCACGCAAGTCGGCTTGCCCCACACGCCGACGGCGGCAGGGAAGGGCGGTTTGGAACGCGGGTTGGCGCGGCGGCCTTCGAGGGAGTTGATCAGTGCGGTTTCTTCACCGCAGATGTAACGCCCGGCGCCGGTGTGCACGAACAGTTCGAAGTCAAAGCCGGAACCGAGGATGTTCTTACCCAGCAGGCCAGCCGCCTTGGCTTCTTCCACGGCACGGTTGAGGTGCTTGGCGGCGGTGGTGTACTCGCCACGCAGGAAGATGTAGCCACGGTAGGTTTTCAGCGCACGGGCACTGATCAGCATGCCTTCGATCAGCAGATGGGGCAGTTGCTCCATCAGCATGCGGTCTTTCCAGGTGTTCGGCTCCATTTCATCCGCGTTGCACAGCAGGTAGCGGATGTTGATGGATTCGTCCTTGGGCATCAGGCCCCACTTAACGCCCGTGGGGAAGCCTGCACCGCCGCGACCTTTAAGGCCTGCGTCTTTCACGGTCTGGACGATATCGTCTTGGGCCATGTCAGCAAAGGCTTTGCGCGCCGCCGCGTAACCGTTCTTGGCCTGGTACTCGTCGAGCCACACCGGCTCGGCATCGTCACGCAGGCGCCAGGTCAGCGGGTGGGTCTCAGGCGAACGCTTGATCAGGTTGGCCGGGCCGAAAGATGTAAGGGTCATGGGTAGCCCTCGAGCAATTGGGTCACGCCAGTTGCCTGCACGTCACCGAATGTGTCGTCGTCGATCATCAACGCCGGCGCCTTGTCGCAGTTGCCCAGGCAGCACACCGGCAGCAGCGTGAAGCGGCCGTCCGGAGTGGTCTGGCCGAGGCCGATGCCCAGTTTGGTCTGGATCGCGTCAACCACTTTCTCGTGGCCACCGATGTAGCAGACCATGCTGTCGCACACGCGAATGATGTGGCGGCCCACCGGCTGGCGGAAGATCTGGCTGTAGAACGTGGCCACGCCTTCAACGTCGCTGGCAGGGATGCCGAGGATCTCGCCGATGGCGTAGAGGGCGCCGTCCGGCACCCAGCCACGTTCCTTCTGGACGATCTTCAAGGCTTCGATCGACGCCGCGCGCGGGTCTTCGTAGTGATGCAGCTCGTGCTCGATGGCCGAGCGCTCGGTTTCACTCAGGGTGAAACGGTCTGTCTGGATAAGCGTGCTGTTCATGCTTAGCGGTCCACGTCGGCCATAACGAAATCGATACTACCCAGGTACGCAATCAAGTCCGCGACCATCTCGCCTTTGATCACCGAAGGGATCTGCTGCAAGTGGGCAAAGCTTGGGGTACGGATCCGGGTGCGGTAGCTCATGGTGCCGCCATCGCTCGTCAGGTAATAACTGTTGATACCCTTGGTCGCTTCAATCATCTGGAAGGATTCGTTGGCCGGCATGACCGGGCCCCACGAAACTTGCAGGAAGTGCGTGATCAGGGTTTCGATGTGCTGCAGCGTGCGCTCTTTCGGCGGCGGCGTGGTCAGCGGGTGATCCGCCTTGTACGGGCCTGCCGGCATGTTGCGCATGCATTGCTCGATGATCTTCAGGCTCTGGCGCATTTCTTCGACACGCACGATGCAACGGTCGTAGGCATCGCCATTGGCGGCCAGCGGGACTTCGAATTCGAAGTTCTCGTAGCCGGAGTACGGGCGTGCCTTACGCAGGTCGAAATCGCAACCGGTGGACCGCAGGCCAGCACCGGTGACGCCCCATTCCAGGGCCTCTTTGGTGTTGTACTGGGCGACGCCGATGGTTCGACCCTTGAGGATGCTGTTATCCAGCGCAGCCTTTTGGTACTCGTCGAGACGCTTGGGCATCCAGTCGATGAATTCCTTGACCAGGCGCTCCCAGCCATTGGGCAGGTCGTGGGCAACACCGCCGATGCGGTACCAGGCCGGGTGCAGGCGGAAACCGGTGATGGCTTCGATGACCTTGTAGGCGCGCTGACGGTCGGTGAAGGTGAAGAACACCGGGGTCATGGCGCCGACGTCCTGGATATAGGTACCCAGGAACAGCAGGTGGCTGGTGATCCGGAAGAACTCGGCCATCATGATGCGGATGGTGTCGACGCGGTCGGGCACCTTGATGCCGGCCAGCTTCTCGACCGAAAGCACGTACGGCAAGTTGTTCATCACGCCGCCGAGGTAGTCGATACGGTCGGTGTACGGGATGAAGCTGTGCCACGACTGACGCTCGGCCATCTTCTCGGCACCACGGTGGTGGTAGCCGATGTCGGGCACGCAGTCGACGATTTCTTCGCCGTCCAGTTGCAGGATGATGCGGAAGGCACCGTGAGCCGAAGGGTGGTTCGGGCCCAGGTTGAGGAACATGTAGTCCTCGTTGGTGCCGGAGCGTTTCATGCCCCAGTCTTCCGGACGAAAACGTGCGGCTTCCTCTTCAAGCTGTTGCTTGGCGAGGTTGAGGCTGAACGGATCGAATTCGGTGGCGCGGGCAGGGAAGTCCTTGCGCAGCGGGTGACCTTCCCAGGTCGGCGGCATCATGATGCGCGTCAGGTGCGGGTGGCCCGGGAAGTCGATACCGAACATGTCCCACACTTCACGCTCGTACCAGCTGGCGTTCGGCCAGATACCGGTGACGGTCGGGATGCTCAAGTCGCTTTCGCTTAGTGCGACCTTGATCATCACGTCGCTGTTACGTTCCAGCGACATCAGGTGGTAGAACACGGTGAAATCGGCGCCGCTCGGCAGCCCTTGACGCTTGGTGCGCAGACGCTCGTCCACGCCATGCAGGTCATAGAGCATGACGTACGGCTTGGGCAGGTTGCGCAGGAAGGTCAGGACCTCGACGAGCTTGGCGCGCGCCACCCACAGCACCGGCATACCGGTGCGTGTGGCCTGGGCGGTGAAGGCGTCAGGGCCAAAACGGTTATTGAGTTCGACGACCACATCCTGGTCGTCTGCCTTATAAGGCGGGATGTACAGAGCGCTGCCTGTAGTCATGGTTTTTTTATCGCTTTCGGTCAACGTAAAGAATGAAGCCAGGTGTTCGTTCTATTTAAAGAAGCGGGCTGGATCAGACTTCGTCAGGGCTGCGCAGGTTGGTGACTGCGATTCGCTGTTCGCGGCGCTCTTCCTTTTGCGAAGGCATCTCGGCGCGGTATACGCCTTGATCGCCAACGACCCAGGAAAGCGGGCGACGCTCCTTGCCGATCGATTCCTGCAACAGCATCAAGCCTTGCAGGAATGCTTCGGGGCGGGGCGGGCAGCCAGGCACGTAGACATCCACGGGCAGGAACTTGTCCACCCCCTGAACGACGGAGTAGATGTCGTACATGCCACCGGAGTTGGCGCACGAACCCATGGAGATAACCCACTTCGGCTCGAGCATTTGCTCGTAGAGACGCTGGATGATCGGCGCCATCTTAATAAAGCAGGTGCCGGCGATAACCATGAAATCCGCCTGGCGCGGTGATGCCCGGATAACTTCGGCGCCAAAGCGCGCGATGTCGTGGGGCGCCGTGAAGGCGGTGGTCATTTCCACGTAGCAGCACGAAAGGCCGAAGTTGTACGGCCACAGGGAGTTTTTACGCCCCCAGTTGACCGCGCCACTCAGCACGTCTTCGAGCTTGCCCATGTAGATGTTTTTGTGGACTTGATCTTCTAACGGATCGGAGACGGTTTCCCGTTCGCCGATGGGGTACTGATCGTTAGGAGCATCCGGGTCGATCCTGGTGAGATTGTATTGCATCGCCAAAGCCTCATTGTTTCAGCTTCGCTTGCCGCTTACGACGAGCTTCCGGAGCCCAATCAAGGGCGCCCACTCGAAATAGGTAGACAAGGCCTGCCAACAGAATTGCTATGAAAACGAGAGCTTCGACGAATCCGGTCCAGCCGCTTTCGCGGACGGACACAGACCAGGCAAAGAGAAAAAGGGCTTCGATATCGAAGATCACGAACAGCATCGCGACCAGATAGAATTTGGCTGAGAGCCGCAAGCGGGCGCCACCTGTAGGCAGCATGCCGGACTCGAACGGTTCATTTTTGCTGCGGCCCCAGGCTTTTGACCCGAGGAGGCTGGAGACACCGAGCATGAAGGCGCAGAGGCCGACAACACCGAGGAGGAAAATGGCAAAGCCCCAGTTGTGGGCCATGAGTCCTGTCGCTTCGGTCATGCTGGAAATCCTTAACAGAGAGCAAAGGTCTCTGAGCTCGAAAAAGTAACGATGCAGTGACGATATGTCGCACTGCAATCAATCGCGGTGATTTTATGGCTAAACACCGGGCAAGTAAAATTCCTATAGCGAAATTATTCGATGGAATAAGGACATAGTGCACCTTCTTGGGGCTGTAGCCCTTGTGGGGCGGGCATTAGCGGGCATTTAATCAAATGTGTTTTGTTTATCCTGTAACGAAGTTTTCATGCGCTAAATGATAATGAATATTGTTTGCGTGGGGTTTAAGCGAATGTTTCGCGTGTGGCGAGGGAAGTTGCCGTTACTTGCTAGAGTGTCGCTTAGTTGCTGACGGGGATCTTTTAACCGATCTGATCCACGCGAACACCGCTCTGGATCAATGTTTTGACAAAAAAACGCCCCGAACAGGTCGGGGCGTGATTGTTGTGCGGCACTGCGGTTAGGTCTTCCTTGGGGCCGCAGTGGCCGTGTACGCGGTGCTTAGTGGAACTGCTCTTCTTCGGTCGAGCCGGTCAGTGCGGTCACGGACGAGGTGCCGCCTTGGATCACGGTGGTCATGTCGTCGAAGTAGCCGGTGCCCACTTCCTGCTGGTGAGCCACGAAGGTGTAGCCCTTGGCGGCGTCAGCGAACTCCTGCTCTTGCAGCTTCACGTAGGCGGTCATGTCGTTGCGGGCGTAGTCGTGCGCCAGGTTGAACATGCTGTGCCACATGTTGTGAATGCCGGCCAGGGTGATGAACTGGTGCTTGTAGCCCATGGCGGACAGTTCACGCTGGAACTTGGCGATGGTCGCGTCGTCCAGGTTCTTCTTCCAGTTGAAGGAAGGCGAGCAGTTGTAGGACAGCAGTTGGTCTGGGTATTCCTTCTTGATCGCCTCGGCGAAGCGACGGGCTTCGTCCAGGTCCGGCTTGGCGGTTTCGCACCAGATCAGGTCGGCGTACGGCGCGTAGGCCAGGCCTCGGGCAATCGCCTGGTCCAGGCCGGCACGTACCTTGTAGAAACCTTCCTGAGTGCGCTCGCCGGTCACGAATGGCTGGTCGTACGGGTCGCAGTCCGAAGTCAGCAGGTCAGCGGCGTTGGCGTCGGTACGGGCCAGGATGATGGTCGGAGTACCGGCAACGTCAGCCGCCAGACGTGCAGCGGTGAGCTTCTGTACGGCTTCCTGGGTTGGCACCAATACTTTGCCGCCCATGTGGCCACATTTCTTCACCGAAGCAAGCTGGTCTTCGAAGTGCACGCCGGCAGCGCCAGCCTCGATCATGCTCTTCATCAATTCGTAGGCGTTCAGCACGCCGCCGAAACCGGCTTCCGCGTCAGCCACGATCGGCGCGAAGTAGTCGATGTAGCCTTCGTCGCCTGGGTTCTTGCCGGCTTTCCACTGGATCTGGTCGGCACGACGGAACGAGTTGTTGATGCGCTTGACCACGGTTGGGACCGAGTCCACCGGGTACAGCGATTGGTCGGGGTACATGGATTCAGCGGAGTTGTTGTCCGCTGCCACTTGCCAGCCGGACAGGTAGATCGCCTGGATACCGGCTTTCACCTGTTGCACTGCCTGGCCGCCAGTGAGGGCGCCCATGCAGTTGACGAAATCTTTGTCGGGACGGAAGGAGGGCTTGGCACCTTGGGTCACCAGGTTCCACAGCTTCTCGGCGCCGAGTTTTGCAAAGGTGTGCTCAGGTTGAACCGAGCCACGCAGGCGGACGACGTCAGCAGCGGAATAAGCGCGGGTCACGCCTTTCCAGCGTGGGTTTTCAGCCCAGTCTTTTTCGAGGGCTGCAATTTGCTGTTCGCGTGTCAGTGCCATGGAAGTAAACCTCGTCGCGTCTTCTTGTGGTGGAAAAATCCATTTGCCAGCCCTGCATTCAAATGCGTGGGCAGGGCTGCTCGCTGACCAGAAGCTTAGGCGGTCATGTCGGGTCTGGCGGGGAATGCGACGGGATGAACGATTGGCGAGAGGGGCGGTAGGTAAAGGCGGGCCGCGAACAGTCTGAGGGCGTCGTGGGCCCTTGGGTGTTCAACAGCGTGTAGCCGGGTTACCTGGTTAGCTTCCGTCCCTCGGGACAACTTCGTTCCAGTCGCAACCTCGTCAAACACGCCTTGTGGGCGGTACAGACACGAATCGGCTCAGGTGGGTAGCTTGGAGCGGCGATCCGAAGGCCCTTGCCAGGGCCCCTGATTAGCGGGAGCGAGGCCATCATGCCCATGCTTTTTTGGATCGTCAAATGTTTTGTAGTGCTTATTTTCAAGCACTACATCTTTAGTCTAAGACGACTCATCAGTCAGTTTTTGGTGCTTCAGTTCAGGGTATCGACCTTGACCCGCACAGTCAGGTCATCGCGGCCTTGAGTAGAGTAGGTGCGGGTTCCAGAGGATTTGTCGGCCTGGGTCTCGCGATTGATACCGGCCAGGGGGATCCATTCACCCAAGCGGCCGCTGACGGTTGTGTCGGTACTTTGCACATTCACTACATCGGGACGTTCCTGGCTCATGCGGTCACGGTTGGTACTGATCGCCAGGTGCACGGTTTCGCCGGTGACGCTCGCCGTCACGTAGAAACCCTGAGTGACGTTGCGATACTGAGTCTGGTTCTGCAGGCGGCCGTAGCTGTCTTGCTGGGTGGTGGTCAGCGGCACGCTCTGGCCGACCTGGATCAGTGCGGGCACGCCTTCGCTGGCCTGGATCTGCTGGATCCCGCCGTCGCGGCTGGCGGTGCCGTAGCTGATGATGCGGGTCTGGCTGTCGCCGCTGTTCTGTTGGTTGTTTTCGTTGGTGTCGACGGTGATCAGCAGCCGCTTGGCCGGTGTGTCGAGTTGGGAGAGCAGGGCGCGCAAGTCCTGGATCTTGGCGGGGTCGGCGTTGACAATAAGCTGGTTGCCGTAGGCGCTGACGGTGCCGTCCTTGCCGATGAAGTTCTGCGCTACGGGGAGCAGGTCGGCGCTGGTGCGGTTGCTCAGGTTGACCACTTCGGTGTCGGCTATGGCCGAAACGCTGGCGGTCAGGAGAAGGGCGGTGAGCAGGGTGCGTAGGGACATGTCCGTTATCTCTGCGAGTCATTAGGCTTGAGTTTGCCAGTTTGTCGGCCTGGCGGGGGGCAAGTTGAATCGTAGACGGCAAAATGCCCTGGCAAGGCAGGGCATTATTGGTGTTGCTGATATCGCTATCGCAGGCGATGCGGTTTCGGATCAGTCGCCGCGCACCATGTCCACATGCGGAATCCCGACTTCAAGGAATTCGTCACTGACGATCTTGAAGCCCAGTCGCTCATAGAACGGCGCTGCATAAACCTGTGCGCTCAGGAACTGCCTGGTCTGGCCGCGCTTCTCGGCCACGCCGATCACCGCTTCCATCAGCTTGTCGCCGACCTTCAGTCCGCGCCAGTCCTTGAGTACCGACACGCGTCCGATCTCGCCACTGGGCAGCAGGCGCGCGGTGCCAATCGGAAAATCACCTTCGAATGCAAGGAAATGCACAGCGCCGGCGTCGTCCGCGTCCCACTCCAGCTCTGGCGGAACCGATTGTTCAGCGATGAACACCGCTTCACGAATGCGCCGAATCTCAGCGATATCCTTTTGCCAGTCCGCGACACTTACGTGAATCTTATTCATCGGCAAATCCCAGGCTTCCTTGCTTGACCAATTCGCACAGCAGGTCGCGACCGTCTTCGTCCGCCAGCCATGGGCCGAGGTTTTCGGCGTGCAGGGCGTCGGCGGCGCAGATCAGCTTGAGCAGTTCGCGCAGCTTGCCCGGCAGGTAGCGGCTCTGGCCGCTGGCGAACAGCAGCACATCATCGTCGACTTCCGACCAGGCCATGCGCGCGCTTGGGTTGCGCACCAGGATCGCGCCGTCTTGCAGGCTGTTGACGAAATCCTCTTCGCCCAATTCTTCACCGGCCACCAGCTCAGGATAGCGCGGTTCGGTCATGAACTGGCCGAACCAGGTCAGCAGCATGCGCTCATCGCTCATGTGCTCGGCCAGCAGGCTCTTGAGGCGGTCGAGCGCGTCGCCCTGGATCTGGTGCGGGTCGCTGACCGGCTGGGCGTCGGCGTCGGTGTAGCGTTCTTCGTCAGTCAGGTACTGGCTGAGGAAGTCGGTGAAGTGGGTCAGCACTTCAGCGGCGCTGGGGGCGCGGAAACCTACGGAATAGGTCATGCAGTCATCTTCGGCAATACCGAAGTGCGCCAGGCGCGGCGGCAGGTAAAGCATGTCGCCCGGTTCCAGCACCCACTCGGCGCTTTCTTCGAATTCAGCGAGGATGCGCAGGTCGGCGTGCTGCAGCAGCGGGCTTTCGGAGTTGCACATCTGGCCGATCTTCCAGTTGCGCTTGCCTTGGGCTTGCAGCAGGAACACATCGTAGTTGTCGAAGTGCGGACCGACGCTGCCACCGGGCGCGGCGAAGCTGATCATCACGTCGTCGATGCGCCAGCTTGGCAGGAAGCGGAACTGCTCGAGCAATTCGGCCACTTCCGGCACGAACTGGTCGACGGCCTGCACCAGCAGGGTCCACTCGCGCTCAGGCAGCGTGCTGAAGGCATCTTCAGCAAACGGGCCGCGACGCAATTCCCACGGGCGCTCGCCGTGTTCGATCACCAGGCGCGATTCGACTTCTTCTTCCAGGGCCAGGCCGGCCAGCTCGTCGGCGTCGATCGGGCTTTCGAAATCAGGGATGGCCTGACGGATCAGCAACGGCTTTTTCTGCCAGTAGTCGCGCAGGAATTCCCGTGCCGTGATGCCGCCCAGAAGTTGAAGAGGGATATCAGGATTCATGTGTAACCTATTGAAAAAAAGCACTTTTCAGACTGGAATAAAAACGCCCGGCGCGGCCGGGCGTCTCAAAGGGTCAAGCAAAGATCAGATGCGCTTGGCTTGCTCTACAGCGTTGCCGATGTAGTTGGCCGGGGTCAGTAGTTTCAGCTCGGCCTTGGCCGCGGCTGGCATGTCCAGGCCGTCGATGAAAGTTTGCAGTGCGTCAGAGGTGATGCCCTTGCCGCGCGTCAACTCTTTCAGCTTTTCGTACGGATTCTCGATGTTGTAGCGGCGCATCACGGTCTGGATCGGCTCGGCCAGGACTTCCCAGCACGCGTCCAGGTCAGCGGCGATCTTCTGCTCATTGAGCTCAAGTTTGCTGATGCCTTTGAGGCTGGCCTCGTACGCGATCACGCTGTGAGCGAAGCCCACGCCGAGGTTGCGCAGTACGGTGGAGTCGGTCAGGTCGCGCTGCCAGCGGGAGATCGGCAACTTGCTGGCCAGGTGCTGGAACAGGGCGTTGGCGATGCCGAGGTTGCCTTCGGAGTTTTCAAAGTCGATCGGGTTGACCTTGTGCGGCATGGTCGACGAACCGATTTCACCGGCAATGGTGCGCTGCTTGAAGTAGCCCAGGGAGATGTAGCCCCAGATATCGCGATCGAAGTCGATCAGGATGGTGTTGAAGCGCGCAATGGCGTCGAACAGCTCGGCGATGTAGTCGTGCGGTTCGATCTGCGTGGTGTACGGGTTGAAACCCAGGCCCAGCTCGTCTTCGATGAAGGCGCGGGCGTTGGCTTCCCAGTCGATCTCAGGGTAGGCCGACAGGTGGGCGTTGTAGTTGCCTACGGCGCCGTTGATCTTGCCCAGCAGCGGCACGGCCGCCACTTGAGTGATCTGACGCTCCAGGCGGTACACCACGTTGGCCAATTCTTTGCCCAGGGTGGTCGGCGACGCCGGCTGGCCGTGGGTGCGCGACAGCATTGGCACGTCGGCGAAACGGATCGCCAGTTCGCGGATGGCGTTGGCAGTCTGGCGCATCAGCGGCAGCATCACGTCATCACGGCCTTCGCGCAGCATCAGGGCGTGGGACAGGTTGTTGATGTCCTCGCTGGTGCAGGCAAAGTGGATGAACTCGCTGACCTGGGCCAGTTCCGGCAGCTTGGCCGCTTGCTCTTTGAGCAGGTATTCGATGGCTTTTACGTCGTGGTTGGTGGTGCGCTCGATCTCTTTCACACGCTCGGCGTGCTCCAGGGAGAAGTTTTCCGCCAGGGTGTTGAGCACAGCGTTGGCTTGCGCGGAGAACGCCGGCACTTCGCTGATGGCGGGATGAGCGGCCAGGCGCTGGAGCCAGCGCACTTCAACCAGAACACGAGCACGGATCAGGCCGTATTCACTGAAAATAGGGCGCAGGGCCTGGGTTTTGCCGGCGTAGCGGCCGTCAACAGGGGAAACCGCAGTGAGCGAAGAGAGCTGCATGGGGTGTTCTCGGACAGTCGGGCAACGAAATGGGGCGCGTATCATACATGAAAAAATCCGCCGGTCCGTCGCCAACTGACCGGCGTATTACGCGTAACGGCTTGAAAATAGCCTGTCGGTGCGACTTATTCGTTGCGCATCAACGGGTAAAGCTCTTTGAGCAATTTGCGGCGGCTGATCACCAACTGCCAACGATGACCGCCCAACTGACGCCACAATCGCGCCGAACGAATACCGGCCAGGAGCAGTGCACGGATTTTCGAGGCGTTGTTCGGTTGCTGCAGGTTGCGCATGTCGCCGTGCACCTGGATGCGTTGGCGCAAGGTGCTCAGGGTGTCCTGGTATAGCGCGCCACAGGCCGCGATCACGTTTTCGTGGGCCGGGCCGAAGTGTTCCACTTGGGATTGGATCTGCGGCAAGCGCTTGCCGATGACCTCCAGCAGGTCGTCGCGCTTGGCCAGTTGACGCTCAAGGCCAAGCATTGACAAGGCATAGCGCAACGGCTCGCGCTGCAACGTGCTTGGGTCGCGCTCTAGGGCGCCGATCAGCGCGCGGTAACCTTCACGCAGCGCGATATCGTCGCCGCCGTAGACTTCCAGGGTGTCCTTGGGATCGCGGATCAGCAGGCTGCCGAGCATGCAGGTCAGGCCGGCTTCGGTGACCTGGCCGGTCTTGGCGATCTTGTCCACCAATACAGCGGCGAGGAAAACCCCGCCCAGCGCCGTCAATTGCTCCTGGGTCGGGCTCATGCCGGGTTGCTCCAGGCTTCGGCCACTTCAATCACGCCGCCGCCTAGGCAGATTTCGCCGTCGTAGAACACCACGGACTGGCCAGGCGTGACAGCGCGTTGCGGGTCATCGAAGGTGGCGCGGTAACCGGTGGCGGTTTTTTCCAGGGTGCAGGGTTGGTCGCTCTGGCGATAACGCACTTTGGCGGTCAGGCGGCGCGGGGTGCTCAGGTCGATCGGGTTGACCCAATAGATTTCCGAAGCGAGCAGGGCGCCGGAGAACAGCAGTGGATGCTCGTTGCCTTGGCCGACGATCAGCACGTTGTTTTCCAGGTCCTTGACCAGCACGTACCACGGTTCTTCGCCGGCGTCTTTCAAGCCGCCGATGCCCAGGCCCTGGCGTTGGCCGATGGTGTGGTACATCAAGCCATGGTGGCGGCCGATGACTTCACCTTCGGTGGTGTGGATTTCGCCCGGTTGCGCTGGCAGGTACTGCTTGAGGAAGTCGCTGAAGCGGCGCTCGCCGATAAAGCAGATCCCGGTGGAATCCTTCTTCTTGGCGGTGGCCAGGCCGTGTTTCTCGGCAATCTTGCGCACTTCGGGTTTTTCCAGCTCGCCCACCGGGAACAGGGTCTTGGCGATCTGTTCACCACCGACGGCGTGCAGGAAATAGCTTTGGTCCTTGTTCGGGTCCAGGCCTTTGAGCAGTTCGGTACGGCCATCGATGTCGCGGCGGCGCACATAGTGGCCAGTGGCAATAAGGTCGGCGCCGAGCATCATGGCGTAGTCGAGGAACGCCTTGAACTTGATTTCACGGTTGCACAGGATGTCCGGGTTCGGCGTGCGGCCGGCCTTGTATTCGGCCAGGAAGTGCTCGAACACATTGTCCCAGTACTCGGCAGCGAAGTTGGCGGTGTGCAGCTTGATACCGATCTTGTCGCACACGGCCTGGGCGTCCGCCAGGTCGTCCATGGCGGTGCAGTATTCCGTTCCATCGTCTTCTTCCCAGTTCTTCATGAACAGGCCTTCCACCTCATAACCCTGCTCCATGAGCAGAACGGCGGAAACGGAAGAATCCACGCCGCCGGACATGCCGACGATGACGCGCTTCTTTTGTGTGTCAGAAGGGGCTGGATCACGCATAGGGTTTCAACGGGTGTCTTGAAAAAGGACGCGATTCTATCAGGCTCAGGCCTTCAAGGCTAAAGAGAAGGGCGGATCAATTCGAGGCTGTGGCGCTGACCGGCCAGATAATCATCGATACAGCGGATGATCAGCTCGCTGCGCCAGTCGTTGCGCAGTTCCATCAGTTCGTCACGGGTCAGCCAGCGGGCACGCAGGATGCCTTCGTCGAGTTGATAGTCTGGGTGGTGTTTCAAGGCCCTGGCGATGAAGCAGACCCGTTGATAGGTCACGCCGTTACTGGGGGCGGTGTACAGGTAAATCCCGACGATGCCGGTGGCTTCGACGTCCCAGCCGGTTTCTTCGAGAGTTTCGCGCACGGCGGCTTCTGTGAGGGTTTCATGCGGATCGAGGTGGCCGGCGGGCTGGTTGAGCACGGCGCGGCCGCCCTTGAGTTCCTCGACCATGAGGAAGCGACCGTTGTCCTCAACGATAGTGGCGACGGTGATGTGGGGTTGCCAGGTCATGGGCAAGTCTCAAGCGATCAGAAGGGCGGGCACCCATCATACAGAGGTGCCGCCCCTGTCGTTTACTTCGCGGCCTTGGTGATGGCGTCGAAGGCGACCATGTCGTCGATGACTTCACCGCCGGTGGCTTTGGTTTGTGCTTGCCACACAACAATCACCACATTCTGTACGGGGTTGATGTAGATGAACTGGCCGAAAATGCCCGCGGCAGTGAAGGCTTTGTCCGCCTTTGAGGCGTCGGTCCATGCGGGCCACCACATTGAGGCAAAGTCGCCGTATGCGGGGTCGGTGCCGGTGGTGGTACTGGCAAAGCTCATCCAGCCTTTGGGCAGCACTTGTTTCTCGCCGGCTTTGCCGCCGCTAAGGACGAATTGCCCGAAGCGGCCGTAATCTTCCAGCGTTGCGCTGATGCCGCTACCACCCACCTCGTTGCCATTGGGGCCGTCAAGCCACCAGTTGGCGTCGGTTTGCATGCCGTAAGGTGCCCAGATTTTCTCGCTCAGGTACTGCGCCAGCGGTTTGCCCACAGCGGCGCTGACCAGTTGGCCGAGGACCTGTGTTTCGCCCGTGCTGTAGTTGGTGCGCGTACCAGGCGTTGCCGCGCTGGGCAGGCTCGCCATGAACTTGAGGGCAGAGCCCGGCACTTGCTCGGTTTGCAGCTTGAGCATCATGCGTCGGTCTGAGGTGGGGTCGGCGTACTTCTCACTCCATTTGACGCCGGAGCGCATGGCCAGGACCTGGCGTACAGTCGCCTGGTCGTAGCCGCTACCTGCGAGAGCAGGCAGGTAGCGGGTCACTTTGTCATCAAGGCTTTTGATGGCGCCGTCCTGCAGTGCGGCGCCGACAAGGGTTGAGGTAACGGATTTGGCGACTGACATCGACATCCAGCGGCTTGCCGGTGTGTTGCCTTTTTCGTAGCGTTCAGTAACGACTTGCCCGTTTTTTATCACCAGCAAGCCTGTTACCCGGTTGAGGGTGACGTAATCGTCAAGGCTGTAGTGTTTGCCGTCGTAGTCGAATGCGACGGCGCCGAGCGGTTGGCTGCTGCGTGGCAGCGCAAAGGGGTGGCCTCCGGCTTGAATGGTGCGCACCGGGAATAAGCGATCGATGTTGCGAAAGGTGCTGACAGCGGCGTCAGGGCTGAGTTTGCCGTCGTACATGGTCTGCACGTCGCCAATGGGCTCCTGTACGTGAGGGTAGGTGGGCGAGTGGGGCGCGCAGGCCGTCAGCAGGGCTATTGCCGTGGTCCAGCCCAGCCATTGGAAGTGATTTCGGTGCATGGAAACTTCCCTTTTCATGTTTTCTGGATGACTTGAACAGAAACACGAAGCAAATCCTGCGCCCACTTGCACAAAAAAAGGGCAAAAAAAAACCGGAACCCTTTCGGATTCCGGATTTCCTGCTGGTGTGACGATCAGTCAGCCATTGTCACATCAGCGGCATCGCGAAGCATCACACCAGTGCAGCAATCGCCGCATTGAGGGTGTTGCTTGGGCGCATGGCCTTGCTGGTCAGCTCTGGGTTCGGCGCGTAGTAGCCACCGATGTCCACTGGCTTGCCCTGTACGGCGTTGAGCTCGGCGACGATGGTCGCTTCGTTCGCGGTCAGGGTCTTGGCCAGTTCGCCAAACTGCGCTTGCAGTGCAGTGTCTTCGCTCTGGGCGGCCAGGGCTTGAGCCCAGTACAGCGCCAGGTAGAAGTGGCTGCCGCGGTTGTCGATGTTGCCGACTTTGCGCGATGGCGACTTGTTGTTGTCGAGGAACTGGCCGGTGGCCTGGTCCAGGGTCTTGGACAGTACCAGGGCTTTCGGGTTGTTGTACGTCACACCCAAATGCTCAAGGGACGCGGCCAGGGCCAGGAACTCGCCCAGGGAATCCCAGCGCAGGAAGTTTTCTTCCACCAGCTGCTGCACGTGTTTCGGAGCCGAACCGCCGGCGCCGGTTTCGAACAGGCCACCGCCGTTCATCAGCGGCACGATCGACAGCATCTTGGCGCTGGTGCCCAGTTCCATGATCGGGAACAGGTCGGTCAGGTAGTCGCGCAGTACGTTGCCGGTCACCGAGATGGTGTCCAGGCCCTTGCGGGTGCGCTCCAGGGTGAACTTCATCGCGTCGACCGGCGACATGATGCGGATGTCCAGGCCTTCGGTGTTGTGGTCTTTCAGGTAAGCCTGAACTTTCTCGACCACGACGCCGTCGTGCGCGCGCTTAGGGTCCAGCCAGAAAATAGCCGGGGTGTTGCTGGCGCGGGCACGGTTGACGGCCAGTTTGACCCAGTCCTGGATCGGCGCGTCTTTGGTCTGGCACATGCGGAAGATGTCGCCGGCTTCGACTTTCTGTTCCATCAGCAGGTTGCCCTTGCTGTCGGTGACGCGGACTACGCCGTCAGCCTTGATCTGGAACGTCTTGTCGTGGGAGCCGTACTCTTCGGCTTTCTTCGCCATCAGGCCAACGTTCGGCACGCTGCCCATGGTGGTTGGGTCGAAGGCGCCATTGGCCTTGCAGTCTTCGATGACGGCTTGGTAGATGGTGGCGTAGCAGCGATCCGGGATCACGGCCTTGGTGTCGTGCAGCTGGCCGTCGGTGCCCCACATCTTGCCGGAGTCACGGATCATGGCTGGCATCGAGGCGTCGACGATGACGTCGCTCGGCACGTGCAGGTTGGTGATGCCTTTGTCGGAGTTGACCATCGCCAGGGAAGGGCGAGCCGCGTATACGGCCTGGATGTCAGCTTCGATCTGCGCTTGCTGGTCGGCCGGCAGGGCCTTGATACGAGCGTACAGGTCGCCGATGCCGTTGTTCAGGTTGAAGCCGATCTGTTCCAGTACGGTGGCGTGCTTGGTCAGGGCTTCTTTATAGAACTCGGCAACGATCTGGCCGAACATGATCGGGTCGGAGACCTTCATCATGGTGGCTTTCAGGTGAACCGACAGGAGTACGCCTTGTTGCTTGGCGTCTTCGATTTCAGCGGCGATGAACGCGCGCAGGGCTTTCTTGCTCAATACGGCGGTGTCGATGATTTCGCCGGCCTGTACCGAAGTCTTTTCTTTCAGGACAGTCGCGGTGCCGTCTTGAGCGATCAGCTCGATTTTGACAGCGTCAGCGGCTTCGATCTGCACGGCTTTTTCGCTGCCGTAGAAATCGCCACTGTTCATGTGGGCGATGTGCGACTTGGAGTCGGCAGCCCAGGCGCCCATCTTGTGCGGGTGCTTGCGTGCGTAGTTCTTGACCGACAGCGGTGCGCGGCGGTCGGAGTTGCCTTCGCGCAGTACCGGGTTCACGGCGCTGCCCTTGACCTTGTCGTAACGTGCACGGGTTTCTTTTTCCGCGTCGGTGGTTACGGTTTCCGGGTAGTCCGGCAGGGCGTAGCCCTGGGCCTGCAGTTCCTTGATCGCGGCTTGCAGCTGCGGGGTCGAGGCGCTGATGTTAGGCAGCTTGATGATGTTGGCTTCAGGCGTAACGGCCAGGTCGCCCAGTTCGGCGAGGTGGTCCGGGATAGCCTTGGCGCCCAGTTGCTCGGGGAAGCTTGCGAGGATGCGCGCGGCGAGGGAGATGTCGCGGGTTTCCACGGCAATATCAGCGGAAGCGGTGAAGGCCTCTACGATAGGCAGCAGTGAATAGGTGGCGAGGGCCGGGGCTTCGTCGGTGAAGGTGTAGATGATCTTCGAGCGGGTGGGCATATTCGGATTAACTCTCTTCTTTGCTGAAAGCGTGCGCAGAAACTCGAGATGCGCCGGGTGGAGCGCGTTCGTTCAAAGTCATCCATGAGCGAAATGTCGAGGTTTCTTCGCGGTGATGTTGGGTTGCATCAGTCGAGCGTCAAGCGGGTGGACTATTGTAATAGTCCGGCTTTGTAGCTGAAGGCACCTGTTCCAGAGCGGTCAGCCGTCGTGACTCTTGGGTCAGCGGCGGCATTATACATAGGTCGCTATGCTTACGCCGAGCCTTCATACAAAAGGTGTGTCGTCCATTGGTCTAAAGGTCGCAGGGCCGAGGTTGCTACCAAAGTCGCACGATGTGCTCAGGATTGGCGATTTTGCCTTTGCTTTCAGGCTTGTAGGCGACAAATTATGCTGTTTTCGATGCAAATGAGCATGGCGTGAGGTTTCAGTCGCCATTTATCTGGAGTAGGCTCGAACGCAGCCAGATGTTCAATCCATAGATGGAGTTCAGCATGGGATACAAGAAGATTCAGGTTCCGGCAGTCGGCGACAAAATCACCGTCAATGCAGACCATTCTCTCAATGTTCCTGACCAACCGATCATCCCTTATATAGAAGGTGACGGTATCGGCGTCGACATCAGTCCGGTGATGATCAAGGTGGTCGACGCAGCTGTTGAAAAGGCCTACGGCGGCAAGCGCAAAATCTCCTGGATGGAGGTATATGCCGGCGAAAAGGCGACTCAAGTCTACGACCAGGACACCTGGCTGCCCCAGGAAACCCTGGATGCGGTCAAGGATTACGTGGTTTCCATCAAGGGGCCGCTGACCACCCCCGTCGGCGGCGGCATCCGTTCGTTGAACGTGGCCCTGCGCCAACAACTTGATCTATATGTGTGCCTGCGCCCGGTGCGTTGGTTCGAAGGCGTACCCAGCCCGGTCAAGAAGCCTGGCGATGTGGACATGACCATCTTTCGTGAAAACTCCGAAGACATTTACGCCGGGATCGAGTGGAAGGCCGGTTCGCCCGAGGCGATCAAGGTGATCAAGTTCCTCAAGGAAGAAATGGGCGTGACCAAGATCCGTTTCGACCAGGATTGCGGGATTGGCGTGAAGCCCGTCTCCAAGGAAGGGACCAAGCGCCTGGCGCGTAAAGCCCTGCAATATGTAGTGGATAACGACCGCGACTCACTGACCATCGTGCACAAAGGCAACATCATGAAGTTCACCGAAGGTGCCTTCAAGGAATGGGCCTACGAAGTGGCGGCCGAAGAATTTGGCGCCACACTGCTCGACGGCGGCCCGTGGATGCAGTTCAAGAACCCGAAGACCGGCAAGAATGTGGTGGTCAAGGACGCCATTGCCGACGCCATGCTCCAGCAGATCCTGCTGCGTCCGGCCGAGTATGATGTGATCGCGACGCTTAACCTGAATGGTGATTACCTGTCTGACGCCTTGGCAGCGGAGGTGGGCGGTATCGGTATTGCGCCGGGCGCGAACCTGTCGGACACCGTGGCGATGTTCGAAGCTACCCACGGTACTGCGCCTAAATATGCGGGCAAGGATCAGGTGAATCCGGGATCGTTGATTCTGTCGGCCGAGATGATGTTGCGTCATATGGGCTGGACTGAGGCGGCGGATTTGATCATCAAGGGTACCAATGGCGCGATTTCGGCCAAGACTGTGACCTATGACTTCGAGCGCTTGATGGATGGCGCGAAGCTGGTGTCGTCGTCGGGCTTTGGTGAAGCATTGATTTCGCATATGTAAACAAGCCGGCATAAAAAACGGCCATCCAATTTGATTGGGTGGCCGTTTTTTTTTGCTAGCTGCACGCTTGGCGGCGGATCACGCCGTTTGTTTCTTTTCTACTTCGCTCTTGCGTGCTGCTGGGCTGGCAGTGACTTCCGTTTTTGCTGTGTCGATATTCACGGCATGCAGCCCTTTGGGGCCTTGAATAATCTCAAAGGTGACCGCTTGTCCCGCTTTCAGCGTTTTGTACCCGTCCATGATGATCGCTGAGTAGTGCGCAAAAAGGTCCTCGGTTTTCCCTTCTTCATTAACAAAGCCATATCCCTTGGCATTGTTGAACCACTTGACCTTGCCATTGATCTTGACGCCAGACATACCCATATCCCTCTGCACCAGACTCCATCACTGGAGTATCATCCAGTTTATCCGTCCTAACCCGAATAAATAAGGTTGACTGCGCGGACCTTTTTTACCCACTGTGGGTTCTATTGGTTGTAACACCGTTTCGCCGATAGTCAAGGCGACCAGTCGGTCAGAGTTGAAATTCTGACAGGTCGCCCCCACCACTGTATTTGAACCACTGACGAACCTTTCTTTCCATGCATGCAAACAGCCAGATTCGACTAACATTCAATCAGGATCGACCGGATCAGGAACATGATGACGACGGTTCTGCAGGCATTGCTGTTCAGGAGGCCAAGCCTGCCTTACAGGCGCCGCCGATGTACAAGGTGGTTTTGTTCAATGATGACTACACACCGATGGATTTCGTGGTCGAAGTACTCGAGGTGTTTTTTAACCTGAACCGCGAGTTGGCGACCAAGGTAATGCTGGCCGTTCACACAGAAGGACGGGCAGTATGTGGAGTGTTTACCCGCGACATCGCCGAGACAAAGGCCATGCAGGTCAACCAGTACGCCAGGGAAAGCCAGCATCCGCTACTCTGTGAAATCGAGAAGGACGGTTAACGCCGACCACTTGGGTATGAGGTGAAGCTATGTTAAACCGCGAGCTCGAAGTCACCCTCAATCTTGCCTTCAAGGAGGCTCGTTCGAAGCGTCATGAATTCATGACCGTCGAACACCTGCTGCTGGCACTTTTGGATAATGAAGCTGCCGCCACCGTTTTGCGTGCGTGCGGCGCCAACCTCGACAAACTCAAGCATGACCTGCAGGAGTTTATCGACTCCACTACGCCACTTATTCCAGTCCACGATGAAGACCGTGAAACCCAGCCAACCCTGGGCTTTCAGCGGGTGCTTCAGCGTGCCGTGTTCCATGTTCAGAGCTCCGGTAAGCGTGAAGTCACAGGCGCCAATGTGCTTGTGGCGATTTTCAGCGAACAGGAAAGCCAGGCAGTGTTCCTGCTCAAACAGCAGAGCGTTGCCCGTATCGATGTCGTCAACTACATCGCCCACGGTATCTCCAAGGTGCCTGGGCACGGCGATCATTCCGAGGGTGAGCAGGATATGCAGGACGACGAGGGCGGTGAGTCTTCTTCTTCGGGCAATCCACTGGATGCCTATGCCAGCAACCTCAACGAACTGGCGCGCCAGGGGCGGATCGATCCGCTGGTGGGGCGTGAGCTTGAAGTTGAGCGCGTGGCGCAGATCCTTGCCCGTCGTCGCAAGAATAACCCGTTGCTGGTGGGTGAGGCGGGCGTGGGTAAGACCGCGATTGCCGAAGGCCTGGCCAAGCGCATCGTGGACAACCAGGTGCCGGACCTGCTGGCCAACAGTGTCGTCTACTCCTTGGACCTGGGCGCGTTGCTCGCCGGGACCAAGTACCGTGGCGATTTCGAGAAGCGCTTCAAGGCGCTGCTTGGTGAGCTGAAAAAACGCCCGCAGGCTATCCTGTTCATCGACGAAATCCACACCATCATTGGCGCCGGTGCGGCTTCCGGTGGGGTGATGGACGCCTCGAACCTGCTCAAGCCGCTGCTGTCGTCGGGTGATATCCGTTGCATCGGTTCGACCACGTTCCAGGAGTTTCGCGGGATCTTCGAAAAAGACCGTGCCCTGGCGCGTCGTTTCCAGAAGGTCGACGTGTCCGAGCCTTCGGTTGAAGACACCATCGGCATCCTGCGTGGGCTCAAGGGGCGTTTCGAAGCGCACCATGGCATCGAGTACACTGATGAAGCCCTGCGTTCGGCGGCTGAGCTGGCGTCGCGCTACATCAATGACCGGCACATGCCGGACAAGGCCATCGACGTGATCGACGAGGCGGGTGCCTATCAGCGCCTGCAGCCGGTCGAGAAGCGTGTGAAGCGCATCGACGTGCCTCAGGTCGAGGACATCGTGGCGAAGATCGCGCGGATTCCGCCTAAGCACGTCAACAGTTCCGATAAGGAGCTGCTGCGTAACCTGGAGCGTGACCTCAAGCTGACCGTGTTCGGCCAGGATGCGGCCATCGATGCGCTGTCCACCGCGATCAAGTTGTCGCGTGCGGGCCTCAAGTCGCCGGACAAACCGGTTGGTTCGTTCCTGTTCGCCGGCCCGACCGGCGTCGGCAAGACCGAAGCGGCGCGGCAGTTGGCCAAGGCCATGGGCATTGAGCTGGTGCGTTTCGACATGTCCGAGTACATGGAGCGTCACACCGTGTCGCGCCTCATCGGTGCTCCCCCGGGCTATGTCGGTTTCGACCAGGGCGGTCTGTTGACCGAGGCAATCACCAAGCAACCGCATTGCGTGCTGCTGCTCGATGAAATCGAAAAGGCCCACCCGGAAGTCTTCAACCTGCTGTTGCAGGTGATGGATCACGGCACCCTGACCGACAACAACGGGCGCAAGGCGGACTTCCGCAATGTGATCGTGATCATGACCACCAACGCTGGTGCCGAAACGGCTGCGCGGGCTTCGATCGGCTTCAGCCATCAGGATCACTCTTCCGATGCAATGGAAGTGATCAAGAAGAGCTTCACGCCGGAATTCCGCAACCGCCTGGACACCATTATCCAGTTTGGTCGCCTCAGTCATGAGGTCATCAAAAGCGTGGTGGACAAGTTCCTCACCGAGCTTCAGGCGCAGTTGGAAGACAAGCGCGTGCAGCTGGATGTCACGGAAGCGGCGCGCAGTTGGATCGCCGAGGGCGGCTACGATGCGGCAATGGGCGCTCGCCCAATGGCGCGTCTGATCCAGGACAAGATCAAGCGGCCATTGGCCGAAGAGATCCTGTTCGGCGAACTTTCCGACCATGGCGGCGTGGTGCACATCGACCTGAAGGATGGCGAGCTGACCTTCGAGTTCGAAACCACGGCTGAAATGGCCTGATCGATAGCTGCAATAAAGCAAAGGCGCCGAAAGGCGCCTTTTTGCTGTCTGTGGGGGCTGTGGTGATTGTCAAATAGCGCACACACAAAAACGCCCGGCATAACCGGGCGTCTTGTATTGACTTGCTTAGCGAGCGCGGTAAGTGATGCGCCCTTTGCTCAAGTCATAGGGCGTCAGCTCGACGCGCACTTTGTCACCGGTAAGAATACGAATGTAGTTCTTGCGCATCTTGCCGGAGATATGCGCGGTTACGACGTGCCCATTTTCCAACTCCACACGAAACATGGTGTTGGGCAGGGTGTCGACGACAGTGCCTTCCATTTCGAAGCTGTCTTCTTTCGACATGCAGTAAAGCCCTCGGTATCCAGTGAATGGCCCGGTGCAACTGCGCCAGGCAAAAGCGGCGTGCATTGTGCCCGAAAAAGGGTGTTTAAGCCAAGGGGTTCTAGTTAAGCACGACCCATCTTTGATTAATCAGCAGTTCTATGGGCCGATATTGGGTCTTGTAGTTCATCTTTTTGCAGTTCTTGATCCAGTAGCCGAGGTAGACCGCCTCCAGTTCCAGGCGCAGTGCTTCGCCGATTTGCCACAGGATTGCAAAGCGTCCCAGGCTGCGGCGCTCTTCGGCAGGCTCGTAGAAGGTGTAGACCGCCGACAGGCCGTTAGGCAGCAAATCGGTCACGGCCACTGCCACCAACCGGCCGTCGGCGCGAAATTCATAGAAGCGTGAAAAGGGCAGGTCGCGTACCAGGAACGTGGAGAATTGGTCGCGACTGGGCGGAAACATATCGCCGTCGGCGTGGCGCTCTTCGATGTAGCGTTGGTACAGATCGAAGTATTCCTCGGTGAAACGTGGCTTGGCCGGCATCACCGTCAGGTCGGCATTGCGCTTGAGGATACGTTTCTGGTTACGGTCCGGCAGAAACTGCGCCACCGGAATGCGTGCCGGTACGCAGGCATTACAGTTCTGGCAATGAGGCCGGTACAGATGATCGCCACTGCGCCGAAAGCCCATCTCCGACAGGTCGGCATACACATGCACGTCCATAGGCTGGCTGGGGTCGAGGAACAGTGTGGTGGCCTGCTCGTCGGGCAGATAGCTGCAAGAGTGGGGTTGAGTGGCATAAAACTTCAAACGCGCCAACTCGGTCATGATCAACCCTCGGATAAGCTTTGAAATAAGTGTAAGCCAGGAGCGCGGAAGTCGCCTAGGAAACCCACGGTCCAGCGCTGGGCTGATCCAGATGGTCGCGCAGGAAACCTGCGAAGTCGCTGCGGGATATGGCGCGGGCACCCAGGCTGTGGAGGTGATCGTTGGGCATCTGGCAGTCGATCAATACAAAACCCCATTCCTGTAGCTGGCGGGTCAGCGTGGCAAAGCCGAACTTCGAGGCGTTGTCGGCGCGGCTGAACATGGACTCACCAAAAAACAGCTGGCCCATCGCCAAGCCATACAAGCCACCCACCAGTTTGCCGTCGTCCCACACCTCGACCGAATGCGCGTAGCCGCGCTGGTGCAACTCCAGGTAAGCGCTCTGGATGCTTTCGGTGATCCAGGTGCCGTCGGCATAGGCGCGCGGTGCTGCGCAGGCCTGGATGACGGCGGCAAAGTCCTGATCGAAGGTCACGGTGTAGCGCTGTTGGCGCAACAGCTTGCCCAGGCTGCGGGAGACATGCAGTTCGTCGGGGAATATGACGGTGCGCGGGTCGGGCGACCACCAGAGGATCGGCTGGCCCTCCGAAAACCACGGAAAGCAGCCATGGCGATAGGCGTGTACCAGGCGTTCCGCCGAAAGGTCGCCGCCGGCAGCCAGTAGGCCATTGGGTTCGCGCATGGCCTTGGCCAGGGGAGGGAATGTCAGTGAGTCGCGTTGTAACCAGGTCAGCATGGCATCCAGGCTTACGGAAGGGGAGGGGAGTGGCAGGTATGACACCTGTCTGCGCAGTGCTGATTATTGTCGACACGGCGCCATCGGGCCAGTCCGAATCGGCTATTGAGGTGGATTAGCGTGAGCAGGTGTTTCTGCAACTCTGTGCCGGGGACGTGGTCGTAATCGGGTCTGTGCCATGCAGGCCATTTGCCAAGCTTGCCTGGATTGATAAAAACAGCGCATAAGCCTTTGTCAGCAAAGACAATGCATGCTCAAATTGAACATGTTGTGACACAAAATTGGCTATGCTGCCGAGTAAAAGGCGAGGGCGTGGCATCGCTGGCACAAACCCGTACAATGCGGGCATTGTGGCGCTTTCGTCATTTCATCCAGCAAGCGCCCAATGTTAAAAGTAGATTCAACGACGCTCGTTCATTTTTCAACTGCTCGGATTGGGCAGTATTTGCAGTCATTCAACAGATGGACGCGCTAAAGGCGCAGGAAAAGACCCGTTTTGAAGAAATCCGCCGCAACACCTAAAGCAGCAGTCGTGCCGGCCTGGCGCCAGCACCTGCATTATCGCCTCAAGGAAGGCGCGCTGATCGCCATCGGCGCCCTGTGCCTGTTCCTGATGATGGCCTTGCTCACATACGGCAAGGACGATCCGGGCTGGAGCCACAATAGCAAGATCGAAGACGTGCAGAACTTCGGTGGGCCTGCCGGTTCCTACAGCGCCGATATCCTGTTCATGGTGCTGGGTTACTTCGCCTATATCTTCCCGTTGCTGCTGGCGATCAAGACCTGGCAGATCTTCCGCCAGCGTCATGAGCCGTGGCAGTGGAGCGGTTGGCTATTCTCCTGGCGTCTGATTGGCCTGGTGTTTCTGGTGCTGTCCGGCGCGGCGCTGGCGCATATCCATTTTCATGCACCGACCGGCTTGCCGGCGGGCGCGGGCGGGGCGTTGGGCGAAAGCCTCGGTGACCTGGCACGCAGGACCCTGAATATCCAGGGCAGCACCCTGATGTTCATCGCCTTGTTCCTGTTCGGTCTCACCGTATTCACCGACCTGTCGTGGTTCAAGGTGATGGACGTGACCGGCAAGATCACCCTCGACCTGCTGGAACTGTTCCAGGGCGCCGCCAACCGCTGGTGGGCGGCTCGTGTCGACCGCAAGCGCATGGTTGCCCAACTGCGTGAGGTGGACACCCGCGTCAACGAAGTGGTGGCCCCGACCACGCCGGACCGGCGCGAACAGGCCAAGGTCAAGGAGCGCCTCATTGAGCGCGAGCAGGCCCTGAGCAAACACATGTCGGACCGCGAGAAGCAGGTGCCGCCGGTGATCGCCCCGGCACCGCCCAAGGCCCCAGAGCCGAGCCATCGCGTGCAGAAAGAGAAACAGGCGCCGCTGTTCGTCGACAGTGCCGTCGAAGGCACCTTGCCGCCGATCTCGATCCTCGACCCGGCCGAAAAGAAACAACTCAACTATTCCCCGGAATCCCTGGCGGCCGTCGGCCACCTTCTGGAAATCAAGCTCAAGGAGTTCGGCGTCGAAGTGTCGGTGGACTCGATCCATCCCGGCCCGGTGATTACCCGTTACGAAATCCAGCCGGCCGCCGGCGTCAAGGTCAGCCGTATTTCCAACCTGGCGAAAGACTTGGCGCGTTCCCTGGCCGTGACCAGCGTACGTGTTGTGGAAGTCATCCCCGGCAAGACCACCGTGGGTATCGAGATCCCCAACGAAGACCGCCAGATCGTGCGCTTCTCCGAGGTGCTGTCGACGCCGGAATACGACAACTTCAAATCGCCGGTCACCTTGGCCCTGGGCCACGACATCGGCGGCAAGCCGGTGATCACCGACCTGGCGAAGATGCCTCACCTGCTGGTGGCCGGTACCACCGGTTCCGGTAAGTCGGTGGGGGTGAACGCGATGATCCTGTCGATCCTGTTCAAGTCGGGCCCGGAAGACGCCAAGCTGATCATGATCGACCCGAAGATGTTGGAGCTGTCGATCTACGAAGGCATTCCGCATTTGCTGTGCCCGGTGGTCACCGACATGAAGGACGCCGCCAACGCCCTGCGCTGGAGCGTCGCCGAGATGGAGCGCCGCTACAAATTGATGGCGAAGATGGGCGTGCGTAACCTGTCGGGCTTCAACGCCAAGATCAAGGAAGCCCAAGAGCGCGGCGAGACTATCGATGACCCGCTGTACAAGCGCGAAAGCATCCATGACGAAGCGCCGAAACTGACCAAGCTGCCGACCATCGTGGTGGTGGTCGACGAATTCGCCGACATGATGATGATCGTCGGCAAGAAGGTCGAAGAACTGATCGCACGTATCGCCCAGAAGGCCCGTGCCGCCGGTATCCACTTGATCCTCGCCACCCAGCGTCCTTCGGTGGACGTGATCACGGGCTTGATCAAGGCCAACATTCCTACGCGAATGGCGTTCCAGGTATCGAGCAAGATCGACTCGCGGACCATCATCGATCAGGGCGGCGCCGAACAACTGCTCGGCCACGGTGACATGCTCTACATGCCACCGGGCACCAGCCTGCCGATCCGGGTCCACGGCGCCTTCGTTTCCGATGATGAAGTGCACCGTGTCGTTGAAGCCTGGAAGCTGCGTGGCGCACCCGAGTACAACGACGACATCCTCAACGGCGTTGAAGAAGCCGGCAGCGGCTTTGAAAACGGCGGCGGCGGTGGTGACGACGATGCTGAAACCGACGCGCTGTACGACGAGGCCGTGGCCTTCGTGCTGGAAAGCCGTCGCGCGTCGATTTCCGCGGTGCAACGTAAACTGAAAATCGGCTATAACCGCGCCGCCCGCATGATCGAAGCCATGGAAATGGCCGGCGTCGTGACCGCAATGAACACCAACGGCTCGCGTGAAGTCATCGCCCCCGGGCAGATGCGCGACTGATCCCGTGCCGCGTGGCAACACGCGGCCCGCCCTGAACACTCAATGAGGACTCCCATGCGCCTTATCCGCATGCTGTTGTTGCCGGCTCTGGCCCTGACCGCTGTTTCGGCCCACGCTGATCCGGCCTCCGTCGCCAGCCTGAAGAACCTGTTGGACAAATCCCAGACCCTGACCGCGCGCTTCTCCCAGCTGACCCTGGATGCCGGCGGCACCCAGTTGCAGGAAACCGCAGGTGAAATGGCCGTGCAGCGTCCTGGCCTGTTCTACTGGCACACTGAAGGCAAGGCCGAGCAGACCATCGTGTCTGACGGCCAGAAGGTCACCCTGTGGGACCCGGACCTGGAGCAGGCGACCATCAAGAAGCTCGACCCGCGCCTGAACCAGACCCCGGCGCTGCTGCTGTCGGGTGATGTGTCGAAGATCAACGACAGCTTCGACATCACCTCCAAGCAAACCAGCAACGTGATCGAGTTCACCCTCAAGCCGAAATCCAAGGACACGCTGTTCGACACGCTGTCCCTGTCGTTCGGCAATGGCGTGATCAACAACATGCGCCTGGTCGACAGCGTCGGCCAACGCACCGACATCCTGTTCTCCGGGGTCAAGGCCAACCAGCCGGTGCCTGCCTCCAAGTTCAAGTTCGACATCCCCAAGGGTGCCGATGTGATCCAGGAATAAATCGCTGCCCATGGACCTGTTTCGAAGTGACCCGATTGCCCAGCCACTGGCCGCGCGCTTGCGTTCGACCAACCTGGACGAGTACGTCGGTCAGGAACACCTGCTGGCTCGCGGCAAGCCGTTGCGCGAAGCCCTGGAGCAGGGTGCGCTGCACTCGATGATTTTCTGGGGGCCGCCGGGGGTGGGCAAGACTACCCTGGCGCGGCTGCTGGCGAAGGTCTCGGATGCACACTTCGAAACGGTCTCGGCGGTACTGGCGGGGGTCAAGGAGATCCGCCAGGCGGTGGAAGTCGCCAAGCAGCAGGCCGGCCAATACGGCAAGCGCACCATCCTGTTTGTCGATGAAGTGCACCGCTTCAACAAGTCGCAGCAGGATGCGTTCCTGCCTTATGTGGAAGACGGCACGCTGATTTTTATCGGCGCCACCACGGAAAACCCTTCGTTTGAATTGAACAACGCTTTGCTGTCGCGGGCGCGGGTCTATGTGCTCAAAAGCCTGGACGAGGCGGCGATGCAGAAGTTGCTGCACCGCGCCCTGAGTGAAGACAAAGGGCTGGGCAAACGGCAACTGAGTGTGAGCGAAGAGGGCTTCAAGATTCTGCTTACCGCCGCCGATGGCGATGGGCGCCGCTTTCTCAACCTGGTGGAGAACGCCTCCGACCTGGCCGAAGACGGCAGCGAGATCGGCGTCGACCTCCTGCAAAGCCTGCTCGGCGACACACGCCGGCGCTTTGACAAGGGTGGCGAAGCTTTCTACGACCAGATTTCGGCGCTGCATAAATCCGTGCGCGGCTCCAACCCGGACGGCGCGCTGTACTGGTTCGCGCGCATGATCGACGGCGGCTGCGACCCGCTGTACCTCGCCCGCCGTGTGGTGCGCATGGCCAGCGAAGACATTGGCAATGCCGACCCGCGCGCTCTGAGCCTGTGCCTGGCGGCGTGGGACGTGCAGGAACGCCTCGGCAGCCCGGAAGGCGAGTTGGCAGTGGCCCAGGCCATCACTTACCTGGCCTGCGCGCCGAAAAGCAACGCGGTGTACATGGGCTTCAAGTCGGCCCTGCGCGCCGCCGCCGAACACGGCTCCCTCGAAGTACCGATGCACCTGCGTAACGCGCCGACCAAGCTGATGAAACAGTTGGGCTACGGTGATGAATACCGCTACGCCCACGATGAACCGGACGCCTATGCGGCCGGTGAAGACTACTTCCCCGATGACCTTGAGCCACTCCCGCTCTATCAGCCGGTGCCCCGCGGCCTGGAGTTGAAGATCGGCGAAAAGCTCAATCACCTCGCCCAACTCGATCGACTCAGCCCCAGACAGCGGAGAAAGTAGTGTTCAAGACGATTCTTGCCGTGTCCGCAGCCGGCATCGCTGGTACATTATTGCGTTTCGCCGCTGGCACATGGGTCAGCGCCAACTGGCCGAAGCATTTTTATGCGGCGACCCTGGCGGTCAACCTGATCGGCTGCCTGATCATCGGGCTGTTGTACGGCTGGTTCCTGTTGCGCCCGGAAGTACCGATTGAAATTCGCGCTGGCTTGATTGTCGGCTTTGTAGGCGGTCTGACGACCTTTTCATCCTTTTCACTGGATACGCTGCGCCTGCTGGAAAGCGGGCAGGCCCTGATAGCCTTCGGGTATCTGGGCATCAGCGTGTTCGGCGGGCTGCTCGCCACTTGGGCTGGCCTGTCCTTGACCAAACTTTGATAAACGAGAGACCGACATGCTCGATTCCAAACTGTTACGTAGCAACCTTCAGGACGTAGCGGACCGCCTGGCATCCCGTGGCTTTGCCTTGGATGTTGCGCGCATCGAAGCGCTGGAAGAACAGCGCAAGACCGTCCAGACCCGCACCGAAGCACTGCAGGCTGAGCGTAATGCGCGTTCCAAATCCATCGGTCAGGCCAAGCAGCGCGGCGAAGACATCGCCCCGCTGATGGCGGATGTCGAGCGCATGGGCACTGAGCTGTCCGACGGCAAGGTCGAGCTGGACAAGATCCAGACCGAGCTGGATTCGATCCTGCTGGGCATCCCCAACATCCCGCACGAATCCGTGCCGATTGGCGCAGACGAAGACGGCAACGTTGAAGTGCGTCGCTGGGGTACGCCAACCGCCTTTGATTTCGAGATCAAGGACCACGTTGCCTTGGGCGAATTGACCGGCGGCCTGGATTTCGAAACCGCCGCCAAGATGTCCGGCGCGCGCTTTGCCTTGCTGCGCGGCCCGATTGCGCGCATGCACCGTGCCCTGGCGCAGTTCATGATCAACCTGCACACCGGCGAACACGGTTACGAAGAAGCCTACACTCCATACTTGGTGCAGGCGCCGGCGCTGATGGGCACCAGCCAGCTACCGAAGTTCGAAGAAGACCTGTTCAAGATCAGCCGCGACGGCGAAGCCGACCTGTACCTGATCCCGACCGCTGAAGTGTCGCTGACCAACATCGTGTCTGGCGAGATCCTCGACGCTAAAGAGCTGCCGTTGAAGTTCGTGGCCCACAGCCCGTGCTTCCGCAGCGAAGCCGGTGCGTCTGGCCGTGACACCCGCGGCATGATCCGCCAGCACCAGTTCGACAAGGTCGAGATGGTGCAGGTGGTCGAGCCGTCGACTTCCATGGAAGCCTTGGAAGGCCTGACCGCCAACGCCGAACGCGTTCTGCAATTGCTGGAGCTGCCGTACCGCGTGCTGGCGCTGTGCACCGGCGACATGGGTTTCAGCGCCGTGAAGACCTACGACCTCGAAGTGTGGGTGCCGAGCCAGGACAAGTACCGCGAGATTTCGTCGTGCTCCAACTGCGGTGATTTCCAGGCCCGTCGCATGCAGGCGCGTTTCCGCAACCCGGAAACCGGCAAGCCTGAGCTGGTGCACACCCTCAACGGTTCCGGTTTGGCCGTAGGCCGTACCCTGGTGGCGGTGCTGGAAAACTACCAGCAGGCTGACGGCTCGATCCGTGTACCGGAAGTGCTCAAGCCGTACATGGCGGGCGTTGAGGTCATCCGCTAAATGGAATTTCTGCCGCTGTTTCATAACCTGCGCGGCAGTCGTGTGTTGGTCGTCGGTGGCGGGGAGATTGCCTTGCGCAAATCCCGGCTGCTGGCCGATGCCGGTGCGTTGCTGCGGGTGGTTGCTCTCCAGATCGAAGACCAGTTGCGTGAACTGGTACTGGGCAGTGGCGGGGAACTGATTTTGCGCGGTTATCAGGAGGCGGACCTCGACGGTTGCACCCTGATCATCGCGGCCACCGACGATGAGCCGTTGAACGCGCAAGTGTCCAGCGATGCCAAGCGCCGTTGCGTGCCGGTCAATGTGGTGGATGCACCGGCCTTGTGCAGCGTGATCTTCCCGGCGATTGTCGACCGTTCACCCTTGGTGATCGCGGTGTCCAGCGGCGGCGATGCGCCGGTGCTGGCGCGCCTGATCCGCGCCAAGCTGGAAACCTGGATTCCGTCCACCTATGGCCAACTGGCCGGTTTGGCGGCGCGTTTTCGTGCCCAGGTCAAAAGCTTGTACCCGGATGTGCAGCAGCGCCGCGCATTTTGGGAAGACGTGTTCCAGGGCCCGATTGCCGACCGTCAATTGGCCGGGCAGGGTGCTGAAGCCGAGCGCCTGTTGATCGAAAAGGTCAACGGCGCGCCGCCGAATGCACCGGGCGAAGTCTACTTGGTGGGCGCAGGCCCGGGTGATCCGGACCTCCTGACCTTCCGCGCCCTGCGCCTGATGCAGCAAGCCGATGTGGTGCTGTATGACCGCCTCGTAGCCCCCGCGATTCTCGAACTGTGCCGCCGTGACGCCGAACGTGTATACGTCGGCAAACGCCGCGCCGACCACGCCGTGCCGCAAGACCAGATCAACCAGCAATTGGTGGACCTGGCCAAGCAAGGCAAGCGCGTGCTGCGCCTCAAGGGTGGCGATCCGTTCATCTTTGGCCGTGGTGGCGAAGAGATCGAGGAACTGGCGGCCCACGGCATTCCGTTCCAGGTGGTGCCGGGGATCACGGCGGCCAGCGGTTGCGCGGCGTATGCCGGGATTCCGCTGACTCACCGCGACTACGCACAGTCGGTGCGGTTCATCACCGGGCATTTAAAGGACGGCACTTCGGACCTGCCCTGGCATGACCTAGTGGGGCCATCGCAGACCCTGGTGTTCTACATGGGATTGATTGGCTTGCCGATCATCTGCGAACAGCTGATCAAACATGGCCGTGCATCGGATACCCCTGCAGCGTTGATCCAGCAGGGCACCACCTCCAACCAGCGCGTGTTTACCGGCACGCTGGCGGACCTGCCGCGCATGGTGGCGGAGCATGAAGTGCATGCACCGACACTGGTGATCGTGGGTGAGGTGGTGGTGTTGCGCGAGAAGCTCAAGTGGTTTGAAGGCGCGCAGTCTCAAGTCTGACACTGTACCTGTGGCGAGGGAGCAAGCTCCCTCGCCACAAGGTGTTTTCAGCTCAAGATGCCGTTACCGACCAGGCGCTGACGATCATGGGCAGCATCAAAATGCTGCAACGGCCCCTTCGGCACAATCCCCGTCGGGTTGATCGTGCGGTGACTGGCATAGTAATGCCCCTTGATATGCGCAAAATCCACCGTCTCAGCCACGCCCGGCCACTGATACAGCTCCCTTAGCCAATTCGACAGGTGCGGATAATCCGCAATCCTGCGCAGGTTGCATTTGAAGTGGCTGTAATACACCGCATCAAAGCGAATCAGCGTGGTGAACAGCCGTACATCCGCCTCGGTCAGGTATTCACCGGCCAAGTAGCGATGCTCACCCAGATGCTGCTCCAGATGATCCAGCTCCGCAAACACATCCTCAAACGCACGTTCATACGCCTGCTGCGACGTCGCGAAGCCCGCGCGGTACACGCCGTTGTTCACGGCCGGGTAAATACGCTCATTCAGTGCGTCAATGCTCGGGCGCAGTGGCTCGGGGTAGAAGTCCAGGGTGTTGCCGGTCACCTCATTAAACGCACTGTTGAACATACGGATGATCTCCGCCGATTCATTGCTGACGATGCGCTTGAGCTTTTTGTCCCACAGCACTGGCACGGTGACGCGCCCGGTGTAGTCGGCCGTGTCAGCCGTGTAGCGCTGGTGCATGAAGTCGAAATCATCCAGCTTGTCGCCGGTGGAGCCGTGAGCCTTGTCGAACGTCCAGCCGTTTTCCAGCATCAACCAACTGACCACGGACACGTCGATCAGGCTTTCCAGGCCCTTGAGCTTACGCAGGATCAGAGTGCGATGGGCCCAGGGGCAGGCAAGGGAGACGTAGAGGTGATAACGGCCAGCCTCAGCCTTGAAGCCGCCTTCGCCACTCGGGCCCGGCGCGCCATCGGCGGTCACCCAGTTGCGGCGTTGCGCCTGCTCCCGTTGGAATGCGCCGTCTGCGCTACTTTCGTACCACTGGTCTTTCCAGCGTCCTTCGATCAGCAAACCCATGACTGGCTCCTTGGCTAATAAGCGTTGGAGGCCAGTCTAAAGGGCTGAGTTCGATTTAAAAGCGCAAAGACCGGGCGTTAATGATCGATTAAATCGATTTGTCCCGCGCGTCCCAGTATTGCTGGGCCAGGACGAACGCCTGTTCCCGTGAATGGCCCAGGCCGCGCAGGGCCAGGGCCATGGTCGCGATCAAGGCCAGTTGCGGGTAGCTGTCTTCGACATCACCGCGCCACAACGCCTTCAGGTGTTCCGGTTCAAGTGTGGCGGGTTTGACGTGGCGCTGGGCGGAGAGGGCGGGCCACTCTTCGTCCCAGCTTTCGCCGCCGGTGGTGCCGTAAAGGTGGCTGGCCGAGTCGGGGTTGATCTCGATCTCGCCGCCGTTGCCCTTCACCACGATCACGTTGTCGCCGAGCAGGCCGCTGGCATCGCGGTGCACGCCCTGATAACCCGGATGGAAAATGCTTTGCAGGCCCAGGCGCGCATTCAAGGGATTGAGCAAACGCGCCAGGGAGTGGATCGGCGAGCGCAGGCCCAGGGTGTTGCGCAGGTCGATCATGCGTTGCAATTGCGGCGCCCAGTCGCCCAGTGGAATAAACGCCAGGTTGCCTTGCGCATAGGCGGCCTCGACCTGCTGCCAGTTGCGGCACAGCGGGATCTGCAAACCTTCCAGCAGTTGTTCGGTGTACAGCCGGCCCGCCGTGTGTGCGCCGCCGCCATGCATAAGGATGCGCACACCATTCTGCGCCAGGCACTTGGCCGCCAGCAGGTACCACGGCAGGTGGCGCTTCTTGCCGGCGTAGGTTGGCCAGTCGACATCCACGTTCAGCGCCGGTGCATCCAGGCGTTCGCGAACGGCTTCGGTGAAGCCGGCGAGTTCTTCCGGGCTTTCTTCCTTGTGGCGCAACAACATCAGGAAGGCGCCGAGCTGGGTGTCTTCGACTTTTTCATCGAGCAGCATGCCCATGGCTTCGCGGGCTTCCTCGCGGGTGAGGTTGCGCGCGCCGCGCTTGCCTTTGCCCAGGATGCGCACGAACTGGGCAAACGGGTGCTCGGCAGGGGTTTCAAGGGTCAGCGGGGCAAAGTCGGTCATAAGCAATTCGTCGGCCTGGGCAGGCCCGCCAGCTTGGCGGCGAGTTTGGCGGGAGTGCCGTTGAACAGTTTGTTGAGGTGCAGGCTGTTGCCCTTTTCCGGGCCGAGCTTCAAGGCGGTGTACTTGATCAGCGGACGTGTGGCCGGGGACAGTTGGAATTCGGCATAGAACTGGCGCAGCAGTTCGAGGATTTCCCAGTGGGCCGGCGTCAGCTCCATGGCTTCGGCGGCGGCCAGGGCATGGGCGACGTCAGCGGACCAGTCGTCCAAGTCGGCTAAATAACCGTCCTTGTCCAGTTCCAGGGTACGTGCGCCTACGGTCAGGGTGTTCATAGCCAGGTGTTGACCTTGTCGTAGTCAATCGACAGCTGCACGAAACCTGGGTAGTCCACGCTGTCGGCCCAGTCCGGGAGCGGCAGGTTGCGCGCCTGCATGTCTTCGGCCAGCACGAACACCTTCACGCCCTGGGTGTGCAGGGCAGGGACGTGCAGCCCATAGGCGCCGTCGCCGCACAGCAGGATCGCGTCCTCGGCGCCGCAGATACGCAGGCAGCTGTCGAGGCGACTGTCGGAAAACGGGGAGTGAGACACCACGTGTAAAGTCGACATCAGAGGGTAATCACCTGGTCGTAACGGTCAATCAATTGGGAAATAGCGTCGTTGCTCAACGGTTGCGCCTCAGTGGGCGGCGTCAAGCCACGCACGGCCATGCTGTGGCGGCAGACAAAGACATCATCGATGCCGAACAGCTCCAGTGCCTGCAGGTTGGCACTGAGGTCCTTTTGTTGCACGGCCTTGGCGTTCTGGTGCGCAGCGAGCTGGAACACGCCGTCATCCATGAATAGCAAGCCGATGGGCAGATCGAATGCGCCACCGGCCAGCACGATATCCAGCGCTTCCCGTGCGCTCGGCCCGGACCACGGTGCCTGGCGGCTGATCACCAACAAGGATTTAGACATCTCACGGCCCTCCAAAACAGATCAGGCGGTCGGCATCCTGGATCGCATCATGTAACTGCCCCAGGCCAGACAGCGCCCAGGGCGCATCCAGATTCACCGCTGTGCGCTGATACCGCGTGGCTTCCTCCTGGTTGAGAACGCCACGGCGTAACGCAGCGGCAATGCACACCACGCCATCAAGCTGGTGCTGGCTGACAAACTCACGCCATTGGCGGGCGATGTCTTGCTCGTCCTGGGGCGCAACGATGTTATTGGATGCGCTGTGCACGCCATCCTGATAGAAAAACAGCCGCACAATCTCATGCCCACCGGCCAGCGCCGCCTGGGCGAACAGCAGGGCGCGGCGCGAGGAGGGCGCGTGGGCGGCGGAAAACAAGGCAATCGCAAACTTCATGGAACACTCGGCAAGCAAACGTGGGCCAATGATAAAGCCGCCGCCACGAAAAAGCCCGCCGTGATCAAAACGGTCATCTTTGCTGACTGTTTCGGCGATTGCCGTGAGGGGCAAGGCTGCCTAGTCTGTGGGCAGTCGAAACGGAAATGGAGTGCCCATGTCAGGTCCCTTGGCGTCCCTCAAAGTGCTGGATTTTTCCACCCTGCTGCCCGGCCCGTTTGCCTCCCTGATGCTGGCAGACATGGGCGCCGAGGTGCTGCGTATCGAGTCGCCCACGCGCCTGGACCTGTTGCGGGTGCTGCCGCCCCATGATCAGGGCACGTCGGCCAGCCATGCCTACCTCAATCGCAATAAACGCAGCCTGGCGCTGGACCTCAAGCAGGCCGAGGCGCTGGAGATCGTGCGGGCGTTGGTGAAGGACTACGACATCCTGCTCGAACAATTCCGACCGGGTGTAATGGAGCGTCTGGGGTTGGGTTATGAGGCACTGAAGGCGATCAATCCCCGGCTGATTTATGTGTCGATCACCGGTTATGGCCAGACAGGGCCCTATAAAGACCGCGCCGGGCACGATATCAACTACCTGGCGTTGGCCGGCGTGGCCAGTTACACCGGGCGCCAGGACAGCGGGCCGCTGCCGTTGGGCGTGCAAGTGGCGGACGTGGGTGGTGGTTCGTTGCACGCAGTGGTGGGGTTGCTCGCGGCGGTCATCGCCCGGCAGCAGAGCGGGGTTGGTCAATACCTGGATGTGAGCATGACCGACTGTTCGTTCAGCCTGAACGCCATGGCTGGCGCGGGTTACCTGGCGTGTGGGGTGGAGCCGGAGCGCGAGGGCCATGTACTCAATGGCGGTAGCTTTTACGATTACTACCGCTCGCGGGATGGGCGTTGGATGTCGGTGGGCAGCCTGGAGCCTGGGTTTATGCAGCAGCTCTGCGAGGCGCTGGGGCGGCCGGAGTTGGCGGCGCTGGGTTTGTCGCCCAAGCTCAAGGTGGCGCTGCAGGTTGAGTTTGAGAAGCGCAGCTTCGATGAGCTGTGCACGTTGTTCGCCGGGGTGGATGCGTGCGTGGAGCCGGTGTTGAGCCTGAGTGAGGCGGTGGAACATCCACAGCTCAAGGCGCGGCAACTGGTCAGCCAGGTGCCACGGGGCGATGGCTCGACTCAGGCGCAATTGGCCTGCCCGCTGAAGTTTTCGCAAGGGTTACCGGCACCGAGGCATATGGGGTCCGCGATGGGGGCGCACAGTGATGAAGTGTTGGCGGAGCTGGGCCTGAGCCCGCAGCGAATCAGCGAGCTGCGCGCCGCTCGCGTGATTGCCTGACGCCTATTCGACGCGGGTTTCGCCGGTAAACACCAAGGTTTGCCGACACCGCCGACACAAATACCGCCGCCCCTGAGCCACCATGCCATGGCGTTGTGACGAGAACGGAAAGTCACTGTCCGCACACGGGCATCGGTAGATGTAACGGGTCACCTGGCGACGCTTCACCTCATAGGTGTGGCAACGGTCCGGCGGCAGTTCGTAAACCCCGCGCATGATCAATTGCCATTCCTCACCATGGGGCTGGATGCGTTCGCCAAACAATTGGTGGGCAATCAGATGCGCCACCTCATGGGCCACGGTCTGTTTCAGGAAGTGTTGGCTGTTTTCACGGTACAACTGTGGGTTGAATCGCAGCAGGTTCTCGTGCAAATGCGCGACACCGGCTTTCTGGCCCCGCAGCTTGAGGCTGACCTGGGGGCGTTTGAAGCTTCGTTTAAAAAAAGATTCGGCTTGTAGGAAACAATCTTCGACGCGGGTATTGAGTTGCTCGGGCATGCTGTACATATCTCCAGAGACGCCCAGTATGCCGCAAAGCTGGGTGTTTCCGAATCTGTCAGGCGCCGAATGGTCGTGCATGATGCACAAAGCCACCTTGCGGTGGCTTTGCCTAAGGTTTTAAACGGTCAGTTGGTGTAGATCGGGCCCACGCCCAGCCCCCACACGATCACGGTAAACGCCATGATCGCTACCAGTACCACCAGGCCCACGGCCAGTACCGAGCTGGAAAATAGAAAGCCTTCATCCGGGTCGATGTTCATGAAGGTCGGCAGCCCCACATAGAGCAAATACACTGTGTAACAGATGGCCGCCGTACCCACGACCATACCCAGCCACATATGCGGATAAAGCGCGGCCAGCCCACCGATAAACAGCGGCGTAGCGGTGTAGGTGGCAAAGGCCACGCAGCGCGCCATGCTGGGGTTGGCGTCGTAGGTGCGCGCCATCCAGTGAATGAACGCGCCCATCACCGCCACGCCGCCCAGCATGGCGGCGTAGGACATGATGGTCATCCACAAGGCGCTTTCCTGGGTCAGCATCACGGGCGCACGGTTGCCGATGACCCAGCCAACCTGGGTGGTGCCGATAAAGGCGGAAACGGCGGGGATCGCCGCAAGAATCAAGGTGTGAGTGAGGTACATGTGGCCGATGCTTTCTTCTTTATCGCCACGGATTTCCCGCCATTCCTGGTCGGGATGGGTAAACAGCCCCACGACGTGATGGATCATGCCAGTCACTCCTGTCGTTATTACCATCGCCCCCCATCGGAGCGCCCACGGGCCAAATGGCCTCAAAGGTCTGGATAGATGTGCGACCTCTAGTCGCAGTATAGGAAGTGATGACCGGAATAACTGTAGGGCCTTTAGAGCAAATTGCGCTGTAAACATTGGGCTTAATCGCGGTGGGGTCTTTTACCGCTAGCCCTTTTGATGGTTTTTTTGCGTAAAATACCCGGCTTTTCGTCACACACCTCTAGCGGATCCAAGCGCCATGGGCACTCTTACGGTCAACCAGAACAAACTGCAAAAACGCCTGCGTCGCCTGGCCGGTGAAGCGGTCGCCGATTTCAACATGATCGAGGACGGCGACAAGGTCATGGTCTGCCTCTCCGGTGGCAAAGACAGTTACACAATGCTCGACGTGCTGCTGCACCTGCAAAAGGTCGCTCCGATCAAGTTCGAGATCGTCGCCGTCAACATGGACCAGAAACAACCGGGCTTCCCCGAGCATGTGCTGCCGGCCTACCTCAAGGAGCTGGGCGTCGAGTACCACATCGTCGAGAAAGACACCTACTCGGTGGTCAAGGAGCTGATTCCGGAAGGCAAGACCACCTGCTCGCTGTGCTCGCGCCTGCGCCGTGGCACGCTGTACACCTTCGCGGATGAAATCGGCGCGACCAAGATGGCCCTGGGTCACCACCGCGACGATATCGTCGAGACCTTCTTCCTCAATATGTTCTTCAACGGCTCGCTCAAGGCCATGCCGCCCAAGCTGCGTGCCGATGACGGGCGCAACGTGGTGATCCGCCCGCTGGCGTATTGCAACGAGAAGGACATCCAGGCCTACTCCGACTTCAAGCAATTCCCGATCATTCCGTGCAACCTGTGCGGCTCCCAGGAAAACCTGCAGCGCCAGGTGGTCAAGGAAATGCTGGTGGATTGGGAGCGCAAGACCCCAGGCCGTACCGAAAGCATCTTCCGCAGCTTGCAGAATGTGCAGCCGTCGCAGTTGGCCGACCGCAACCTGTTCGACTTCACCAGCCTGAAAATTGATGAAACCGCCACCTCGCGCTTCGTCAACGTAGTGAACCTCTGAGCCATTTCAACGCTCTGACACACGGCGCTCGCGGGCGCCGTTTTCAATTCAACTGCCAGGAGAGGGCATGCGCGATTACAAGTGGCTGCACGAATACTGTCTGAACCGCTTCGGTTCGGCGGCCGAGCTGGAAGCCCATCTGCCTGTAGCCAAGACCCCGGCGCAATTGCGCAAGATCAGCGATGATCGCTACCTGTCGACCCTGGCGCTGCGCGTGTTTCGTGCGGGCTTGAAGCACAGCGTGGTGGATGCCAAGTGGCCGGCGTTCGAAAAGGTGTTTTTCGGCTTCGACCCGGAAAAAGTCGTGTTGATGGGCGCTGAGCATCTGGAGCGCTTGATGCAGGACACCAGCATCATCCGTCACCTGGGCAAGCTCAAGAGCGTGCCGCGCAATGCGCAGATGATCCTCGACATCGAGCAGGAGAAGGGCAGCTTCGGCGCGTTTATCGCCGACTGGCCGGTGACCGATATCGTCGGGCTGTGGAAGTACCTGAGCAAGCATGGCCATCAGCTTGGCGGGCTGTCAGCGCCGCGCTTCTTGCGCATGGTTGGCAAGGACACCTTTGTGCCGAGTTATGACGTGGTGGCGGCGCTGAACGCGCAGAAGATCGTCGACAAGGCACCCACCAGCCTGCGCGACCTGGCGACGGTGCAGGGCGCATTCAACCAGTGGCATGCCGAGAGCGGGCGGCCGATGTGCCAGTTGTCGATGATGTTGGCGTACACCGTCAATCACTAACCGCTTTTACTGTGGCAAGCCCGCTCGCCACTACGCTAGGTTATTCAGTCAACCGCCGATTCAACTGATGCCGCCACCGCACATACAACAACGCCGTACAAAACACCGCCAGACTCGCCAGCATCTCCAGCACCCCGAACCACTGCCGGTTCGGGTCATAGGCCGCCAGCGCACCTTTGATGAAATACAGGTTCACCACAAAGCACATCCACGAATGCCCGCGCGCGCTGCCCAACAGCATGCCCGGCGCCAGCACCAGCAACGGCACCAGCTCGATCAGCAGGATCACCCACGGCCGCGCGCCATGCAGGTCGGCGACGAACAGGTAATACACGCACAGCAGACCCACCAGGCCAAAAAACGCCAGCAGGCTCGCCACGCGTGCCAGCTTGACCCGTGGCTCCAGCCACGCCTGGGGTGGCAGGACCTTAGGCTTTCTGGCCACTGCCGCTCTCCAGCAAGGTAGCGGTCGTTGCCAGGCGCAGCCCAAGGGCACGGCACAGGGCGATTTCATGTTGATCGAGCATGCGCTTGCCGTCGGGGCCGGCGTGATGGCTGGCGCCATACGGGGTGCCACCGCCCTGGGTGTCGAGCAAGGCCTGTTCGCTGTAGGGCAGGCCCGTGATCAGCATGCCGTGGTGCAGCAGCGGTAGCAGCATCGACATCAACGTGGTTTCCTGACCGCCGTGCAGGCTGGCGGTGGAGGTGAACACCCCGGCCGGCTTGCCGACGAGGGCGCCGGTGAGCCATAGGTTGCTGGTGCCGTCGATGAAATACTTGAGCGGCGCTGCCATGTTGCCGAAACGGGTCGGGCTGCCGAGGGCCAGGCCGGAGCAGTGCTTCAGGTCATCCAGGCTGGCATACAGTGCGCCTTCGTCCGGAATGCTCGGTGCCACGGCTTCGCACTCGGTGGAGATCGCCGGCACGGTGCGCAGTCGCGCTTCCATGCCGCCTTGCTCGATGCCCCGGGCGATCTGCCGGGCCATTTCGCTCACCGAGCCATTGCGGCTGTAATACAGCACCAGCACATAGGGCGACGTCACGGCAGGATCTCCAACACGTTTTCCGGCGGACGGCCAATGATGGCTTTGTCGGCGGTTTCCAGGATCGGGCGTTCCATCAGCTTTGGATGTTCGGCGATGGCCGCAATCAACTGGGCTTCGCTGAGGCTGGCGTCGGCCAGGTTGAGGGCCTTGTATTCATCTTCACCGGTGCGCAGCAGTTGGCGGGCACTGATGCCCAGCTTGCCCAGCAGCGCCTTTAATTGCGCGGCGTTCAGCGGGGTTTCAAGGTAGCGCACCACGTTGGGGGTGAGGCCGCGGGCTTCCAGCAGTTCCAGCGCACCGCGGGATTTCGAGCAGCGCGGGTTGTGATAAAGCGTCAGATCGGTCATGTGCGGGTCGCATCTTGCGTAAGGTGGCGGGTATTCTACCCGCGCAGCGACCTGTCCTTAAACCGTAAGAGGCGATAGGTCGCAGCCAACGTTCATTTTTGCGAAGGATTACCCCATGACAAGGCGACTGATCGGTGCATTGGCGATCATCACAACCCTGCTGCTCAGCGGCTGCGGTAACGATTACGGCGTTGACCAATATGGCAAGAAGGTGGCTGCCGAACGCTTGGACAAGCAGTGGCTGGTGGTCAACTACTGGGCCGAATGGTGTGGCCCGTGCCGCACGGAAATCCCCGAGCTCAATGCCTTGGCCGACCAACTGAAGGCGCAGAACGTGGGCGTCTTTGGAGTGAACTTCGACAACGTGCAGGGCGAAGAGCTGAAAGCCGCCAGTGACAAGCTGGGCATCAAGTTCACGGTGCTGGCGCAGAACCCGGAAGAGATTTTCGATATCCCGCGCAGCGAAGCCTTGCCGGTGACCTACATCATCGATGACAAGGGCAAGGTACGTGAGACGTTGATGGGCGAGCAGACGGCGGAAGGGGTGCTGGCCAAACTCAAGGCGTTGCGCGGATAACAAAATGGGAGGGGTTTTGCCCCTCCCATCGATCAGCCTTCTTCAAGCCATAAACGAATCGGCTTGCCCTCGGCCGGCCAGAAACGCGTCTGTTCGATCGGCGAGATGTCCCAACGTTGCACACCTTGCAGGGCCTGGAAGAAGCGGTGTTCCTGCTCCATCAAGGCCTCGGCGCAGAGTTTGCGGGTGCTGCCGATCTGGCCGAAGCTGAGCTTTTCGCCGTCGACGGTGTAGGGCGCGAACCAGTGGTTGCAGCCGCCGTTGCCGTAGGCACGGCCATCGGCGCCGAGCGTAACGGTCAGGTGCGCGTAGTCCATCAGCGGCCGTTCACCAATCCATTCCACCACATAGCTGTGATCCTGCTTGAGCTTGACCGCATCCCCGGCGCAGCCCGTCAGGGCCGCTCCGACGGCGGCGAGCAGAAGCAGGCCTTTCATTGCGCGGCCTTTTGGCATTTAGGGCAGCGGTGCTTGTCGCCCTCGCTGGCCCAGCCCAATTCGGCAATGCGCGCGTTGGCGGCCGGTTGCAGCGGTTCTTTGGTCAGCTTGGTTTCCACCGCGAATTCAAACTCCAACACGGCCTCGCAGCTGTCGCAGTTGACCTTCCAGGTGTGAATCTCCAACTCGCCGAACTTCGGCCCTTGGGCCATGGCGACCCATTGGCCCGCCGGGCGGATGGAATAGCGCGCATCACCTTCGACGGTGAGGCGCATCGACAGGGTTTTACTGCCGCGCAGGGAGACGATCAAGATGTCGCCATGCTTGATCGAGCCACCGTTGCCGGTGACTTGGTAACGGCCCGGCACCAGGGCGCGGCATTCGATCAGGGTGTGTTGCGGGCTCAGCAAACTGAAGCGGAAATCGTGTTCGGCCATGGATCCTCCAAATAGGCGCGGCATCCTATCACGGGTGCTGGCTCATCATGAGCCTGGTATGTGACCGCTGATCATCCTTCGACGAGGTTCTGCGCCTGCCCATCGGCCCAGGCGGCAATGTTGGCCAGGGTGGTGCCGGCAATCGCGGCCAGGGCTTCGCGGGTGAGGAACGCCTGGTGGGCTGTGATGATCACGTTGGGGAAGGTCAGCAGGCGCGCGAGCACGTCGTCCTGCAGGGGCAGGTCGGAGCGGTCCTCGAAAAACAGCTGGGCTTCTTCTTCATACACATCCAGCCCCAGATAGCCGAGTTGGCCGTCCTTGAGCGCTTCGATCAGCGCCGGGGTGTCGACCAGCCCACCGCGGCCGGTGTTGATCAGCATCGCGCCCGGCTGCATCTGTGCCAGGGAGCGGGCGTTGATCAAGTGTTTGCTGTCAGCGGTCAGCGGGCAATGCAGGCTGATGATCTGCGCCTGGGCCAGCAGTTCGGGCAGGCTCACGTAGCGCGCGCCCAGGGCCTGCACCTGTACGTTAGGGAAGGGGTCATAGGCGAGCAACTGGCAACCGAAGCCGGCCATGATTTTGGCAAAAGTGGCGCCGATCTGCCCGGTGCCGACCACGCCGACAGTCTTGCCTACCAGATCGAAGCCGGTGAGGCCGTGCAGACTGAAATCACCGTCGCGGGTGCGGTTATAGGCGCGGTGCAGGCGACGGTTGAGGGCGAGGATCAGCGCGACCGCATGTTCGGCCACCGCATGGGGCGAATAGGCCGGCACGCGCACAATGGTCAGGCCCAGGCGCTTGGCGGCGGCCAGGTCCACATGGTTGTAGCCCGCCGAGCGCAGCGCGATCAACCGCGTGCCGCCCTTGGCCAGGTGCTCCAGGACCGGGGCGCTGAGGTCGTCGTTGATAAAGGCGCAGACCACTTCGTGGTGTTCGGCCAGGGCCACGGTGTCGAGGTTGAGGCGGGCGGGCTGGAACTGCAGTTCCAGGCCGGGCGGCAAGGGTTCGCCGAGAAAACTGTCGCGGTCGTAGGTTTGGCTGCTGAAAAGAATGACGCGCATCAAAGGCTTCCTTTTTGATGAGTTCAGGCGTTGACCCGCGCTTCACTGGCGAGTCGGGCGATGGCCATGTCCAGTTCGTCCAGGGCATGCTGGGCCTTGGCGTCGTCTTGCTTGAGCAAGGTTTCGGCGCGGTGGCAAGCAGCCCGCAGTTGCGGTACGCCGCAATAACGGGTGGCGCCATGCAGGCGGTGCACGCGCTCGATCAGGGCGTTGTTGTCGTTGGCGTCACGGGCAAGGGTGATAGCCAGGCGGTCGGCCTCCAGGGAGGCGAGCAACATGGCGAGCATGTCCGCCGCGAGATCTGCCTTGCCGGCGGCCAGGCGCAGGCCTTCTTCATGGTCAAGCACAGGCAGTTGCACGCCAGGGCCAAGACCATCTGTTGCCCTTTCCGGGCCTTGATTGCGCAGGGCCAGGCCGGTCCACTTCAACACCACCTGGGCCAGTTGCCGCTCGCTGATGGGTTTGGTCAGGTAATCGTCCATGCCGCTTTGCAGCAAGGCGCGTTTTTCGTTGGCCATGGCGTGGGCGGTGAGGGCGACCACCGGCAATGGCGTGCCGCTGCGTTCGCTTTCCCACTGACGGATCGCCTCGGTGCTCTGGCGGCCGTCCATGCCGGGCATTTGCACGTCCATCAGCACCAGGTCGAAGGTGTCCTGTTTTACGGCGTCGATGGCGGCATACCCGCTTTCCACGGCGCGCACCCGTGCGCCCATGTCCTCCAGCAGCGTCTGCACCAAGAGCAGGTTTGCCGGGTTGTCGTCCACGCACAACACGCGCGGTGCACGGCTGGACAATGGTTCGCCCGGTTCGCTGCGTGACGGGCGCGGGCTGATCAGGTCGGACAGCGCGCGACGCAACTTGCGCGTACACGCGGGCTTGGCCTGCAATTGGCTGTTGGGGTTGGGCACGGACTGGTTGAACAGCATCTGCTCGGTGGTCGGGCACAGCACCAGCACCTTGCAGCCCAGGTGTTCGAGGTCCCACAGGTGCTGGTTGAGGCGCTCGGGCGGGATGTCATTGGCGGTGACGCCGAGTACCGCAAGGTCGATGGCCTGCTCGGTCTGGTGGGCGCTGGTGATGCCGTTGGTCAGGCTTTCCAGGCTGTTGAACGGTGTGACTTCCAGGCCACAGTCTTCCAATTGATGTTGCAGCGCCTGGCGTGCCAGTTCGTGGTTTTCCAGGACCGCGACGCGATGGCCCAGCAAAGGTGCGGAAGGCAAGTCTTCGACATCGTCGCGGGTCTTGGGCAGGTTCAGGCTGATCCAGAATTCCGAGCCTTCGCCTGGCGTGCTGTCGACGCCGATTTCACCGCCCATCTGCTCGATCAGGCGTTTGGAAATCACCAGGCCCAACCCCGTGCCGCCAGGTTGGCGCGACAGGGAATTGTCGGCCTGGCTGAAGGCCTGGAACAACGCGCGCACGTCTTGGCTGGACAGGCCGATGCCGGTGTCCTGCACACTGATGCGCAATTGCACGCTGTCTTCTTGCTCGTCCTCGATCATCGCACGGGCGACGATAGTGCCTTCGCGGGTGAACTTGATCGCGTTGCTGATCAGGTTGGTGAGGATCTGCTTGAGGCGCAGCGGGTCGCCCACCAGCGCCAACGGCGTGTCGCGGTACACCAGGCTCACCAGTTCCAGCTGCTTGGCATGGGCGGCGGGGGCGAGGATGGTCAGGGTGTCTTGCAGCAAGTCGCGCAGGTTGAACGGGATGCTGTCGAGCACCAGCTTACCGGCCTCGATTTTCGAGAAGTCGAGGATTTCGTTGATGATGCCCAGCAGGTTGTCGGCGGATTTTTCGATGGTGCCCAGGTAATCGAGCTGGCGCGGGGTCAGCTCGCTTTTTTGCAGCAAATGGGTGAAACCGAGAATGCCGTTGAGCGGCGTGCGGATCTCGTGGCTCATGTTGGCCAGGAATTCCGACTTGATGCGGCTGGCCTCCAGGGCCTCCTTGCGCGCCAGGTCCAGCTCGATGTTCTGGATCTCGATGGTTTCCAGGTTCTGGCGTACGTCTTCGGTGGCTTGGTCGATGCTGTGTTGCAGTTCTTCCTGGGCGTTCTGCAAGGTCTCGGCCATGCGGTTGATGCCCGAGGCGAGTTGGTCCAGTTCCTGGCTGCCCAAGGGTGGCAGGCGGGTTTCCAGGTTGCCGTCCTTGAGCTGGGCCACGGCTTGCTTGATCTGGCCGATGGGCGAGTTGATCGTGCGGCTGATGCGCAGGGCCAGCGCTGCGGTGCAGATCAGGCCGATGGCGATCAGTAACAGGCTGGCGAACAGGCTGCGGTAGCCACGCAGCAGCATGCCGTTGTGGGACAGTTCCACCTCGACCCAGCCCAGCAGGCGGTCGGCTTCATCCGGGATCAGGTCGCCCGCGAGGTTGCGATGGCGGCCAAACACCGGCAGCAAATAGCGGGTGGCGTCATTGCCAGTGCGCTGCAATAAATGGGAGCTGTTGCCAACCGGCGGCTGGTTGAGCATGGTCGGGCCGGCGTGAGCGAGGGGCGCGCGGTCTGGGCCGAGAAAGGACACGGCACGCACGTCCGGCTGTTCCAGGGACTGAGTGGCGATGCGTTCGAGCAAATCGGTGTTGCGCGCACTGAGGGCGGGCGCGACCAGGGGCGCCAACTGTTCGGCGATCATTTCACCGCGTTGCAGCAATTGGGTCTGCAGTTCCGAGAGCTGCATCCAGGTGAAATAGCCGCCCAGCAACGAGGCCATCAGGCTGGTCGGTAATAAGGTCAGCAACAGTACGCGGCCTTTTATCCCCATTCTTGTCAGCACGCCACTCTCCTGCTACCACATTGATATCTACGGAATTGCGCGGGCATCCGGCCCGCGCCACCTGCGCAGTGTAGCCATTTGCGCGGCGAGGAATCTTGCAAATTAATGACATACGGCAATCTTGAAGGCATTTGGCGGCCAGTGGCGATTGCCTGCGGCGGGGTTATCTTGAATAATCAGTCATTGAGAATGACTTGCAGATACTAATGAATCCCGTAGCAATTGGCCTGCCCAGTATCCTGACCATCGAAGATGACCCCGTGCTGGGCGCCTATGTCCATGAGCACCTGGGGCGCTGTGGTTTCCACGTCACCTGGTGCCAGAACGGCCAGCAAGGCCTGCAGATGGCGCGCGATCAGGTATTCGACGTGGTGTTGATGGATATTTTGCTGCCGGGGCTGGATGGGTTGTCGATCCTCACCCATCTGCGCCAGAGCCATTCGATCCCGGTGATCCTGATGTCGGCACTCGGTGCCGAGGCTGATCGCATCAGCGGTTTTCGCCTGGGCGCCGATGACTACCTGCCCAAGCCGTTCAGCATGATCGAGTTGCGCGTGCGCATCGAGGCGATCCTGCGCCGTGTCGCGTTGGACCGACGCCCCTTGCCGAGCCTGGCGCCCGCACGTGGCGATGCCCGCACCCTGCGTTTTGACGATGAACTGTGCGATGTCTTCCACCTGGACCACTGGGCTGGCCTGACCCGCAGTGAATATCGCCTGCTGGAAACCCTGCATCGCAACGCGGAAGAAGTCCTCAGCAAACCCTTCCTTTACCAGCATGTGCTGCAACGCGGTTACGCGCCCCATGACCGCAGCCTGGACATGCATATCAGCCAGATCCGCCGCAAGCTCAGGGCCATCGGCTACACCGAGCGCGAAGTGCGCACGGTGTGGGGCAAGGGCTATGTGTTGAGCGGTGCCGATGACAGCCTTTAAACGGCCCTTTAAACGCCTGCCGGGCAAGCACTCGTTATTCTGGAAGCTGGCCTGCCTGCTGATCGCCTTCTGTTTGCTGATGATCTGGCTCAGTTGGTCGTGGGGGCGATACATGGAGCAGCAGAACGCCTACCTGTCCGATGAAGCGCGGATCACCTTGAGTGGCTACGCGGTACGTGCGGAACAGGCATGGAACCGAGGCGGCAATGCGGGCGTCGATGCGTGGCTGCAGGAGATGGGCAAGCGCGAAAGTACCTGGATCGGTGTGATCGGCAATGACTTGCAATCGCTGAGTAGTTACCCGCTGACCGATAAGGAAAGCCAGCGCCTGACCTTTCTGCGTGGCCTAGACTGGCCGGTGAGCCGGCATACCAAAGGACTGCCGTGGCTGAAAATCCCGTTTCCCGCCGACCCCAGCGCGGGTTCGCTGGTGATCGAATTGCCACAGCGTTTCATGCCGGGACGCTATCAACTGTTCTGGCGGGTAGTGACCAATGGTGTGATTCCCGGTCTGTTTACGCTGTTGCTGTGCGTCGGTCTGTATCGGCTGCTGATCATGCCCCTCAATCAATTGCGCGAGCAGGCCAACGCCTGGCGGGCCGACCAGTTGAATACGCGGCTGTCCCACGACGCCACCAGTCGTCAGGATGAGTTGGGCGAGTTGGGCCGCGCGTTCGACCATATGTCCGAGCGTTTGCAGGGCACTGTGGTGTTGCAGCAGCAACTGCTGCGAGACATGTCCCATGAACTGCGCACACCGCTGAGCCGCCTGCGGGTGGCCTGTGACAGTGAGCAAGACCTGACGCAACTGCGCGAGCGGCTCGGCCGTGAGATCGACGCCATGCAGCGCCTGGTGGAAGACAGCCTGCAACTGGCCTGGCTGGACACCGAACGGGCGCCGCTGCCCCAGGAAGATATCCAGCTTCAGGCACTGTGGGACATGCTGCGCGAAAACGCATGTTTCGAGAGCGATTGGCCTGCACCGCGCCTGCCGTGCCTGCTCGGCCCGGAGTGCTGGGTGCGGGGCAACCTGAATGCGTTGGCCCAGGCCCTGGAAAACATCCTGCGCAATGCCATTCGCCACTCACCCGTGGGCGGTGTGATCAGCCTGGATGGGCGTCGCGAAGGTGACTATTGGCATGTGTGGCTGGAGGATCAGGGCGGCGGGATTGATGACGGGGACCTGGAACGGATCTTCGCACCGTTCACGCGCCTGGACGGATCACGCCCCGGCGATGGTGGCTTCGGGCTTGGGCTGAGCATCGCGCGCAATGCCGTGCAGCGCCAGGACGGCAGCCTGTGGGCGGAAAACACCGGAAAAGGGCTGCGCGTACATCTGCGCCTGCGGGCTTGCTAGGCGCGACGCTGTTTGCGTTTTTTCCATTGGTGGGCCACCCACCAGCGCCAATAACCCATGGTCAGGCAATACGCTATCGCACCCAACACCAGCCCCAGCACCACTGAACCCAGCAGGAATGGCTGCCATAACGTGCTCAATTGGCCGCTGATCCATTCCCAGGTCAGGTCATCCGGCAGGCTGCGCGGCGGCACATTCATCAGCCAGGCGCCAGTCATGTAGGTGCAGATAAACACCACCGGCATGGTGATGGGGTTGGTCAGCCACACCAGGCTGACCGCGATGGGCATATTGCCGCGCACGGTGATTGCCAGCACGGCCGCCAGCAGCATCTGCAACGGAATCGGGATAAATGCCGCGAACAAACCCACGGCCATTGCGCGTGCGACCGAGTGCCGGTTCAGGTGCCAGAGGTTCGGGTCATGCAGCAAAGTGCCGAGAAACTGTAATGACTTGTGTTCCCTGATACTGCTGGGGTCAGGCATGTACCGTTTGAATAAGCGCCGGGGCATAAGGGGTCCAGGTCAGTTCGAGGGGCAAGTATGCCCGCATTCTATAAACAGAAAATTCAGACTTTGTGACAAAACATCATAGGCCGTGCTGGGTATCCGGCTAAGACTGAGTGGATCACTGGAAAAGGATGATCCATGAGGACAGGGATGTGCGCGTTTGCGCTGGGGTTGCTGGCCTTGCGCTTTTTACCGGCATTGCCGACGACCGGTTGGCTGATTGCCTTGCTGGTGCTGGCCTTGATGTTGTTGCCGTTTCGCACGTATCCCTTGGCGTTTTTCCTGTTCGGGCTGAGTTGGGCGTGCATGAGTGCGCAGTGGGCGCTGGATGACCGCCTCAGGCCGGTGTTGGATGGCCAGACGCGCTGGGTAGAAGGACGGGTTACCGGTTTGCCTCAGCAAACGGGTGATGGCGTGCGCTTCGTGCTGACCGACAGTCGGTCGCGTAATGCCCGGTTGCCCAAGCGTATCCGGGTGTCCTGGCATGGCGGGCCGCCCGTGCGCAGTGGCGAACGCTGGCGCCTGGCAATCACCCTGAAACGGCCGTCCGGGTTGCTGAACTTCCATGGGTTTGATCAGGAGGCCTGGTTGCTGGCCCAGCGAATTGGCGCCACAGGCACGGTAAAGGACGGAGAACGCCTGGCACCGGCTGCCAATGCCTGGCGCGACGGTGTGCGTCAGCGCTTGCTTGCGGTGGACGCCCAGGGCCGGGAAGCAGGCCTGATTGCCCTGGTGTTGGGCGATGGCTCTGGATTGACCGCCGCTGATTGGCAGGTGCTGCAGGACACAGGAACGGTGCATTTGCTGGTCATCTCCGGCCAGCATATCGGTTTGCTCGCGGGTTTGATCTACGGTTTGATCGCCAGCCTGGCGCGCTATGGGTGCTGGCCCCGAAGCTGGCCGTGGTTGCCGTGGGCCTGTGGGTTGGCGTTCACCACGGCGCTGGGTTACGGCTTGCTGGCTGGGTTTGGCGTGCCGGTGCAGCGCGCCTGTGTGATGGTCGGGTTGGTGTTGTTGTGGCGATTGCGCTTTCGTCATCTGGGGCTGTGGTGGCCTTTTTTGCTGGCGCTCAATGGGGTGTTGGTGCTGGAGCCGTTGGCCAGTTTGCAGCCGGGGTTCTGGCTGTCATTTGCGGCGGTGGCGGTGCTGATCCTGGCGTTTGGTGGCCGTCTGGGGCCGTGGAGCCTGTGGCAGGCGTGGACCCGGCCGCAGTGGTTGATTGCCATCGGGTTGTTTCCGGTCTTGTTGGTGTTGGGGTTGCCCATCAGTCTGAGCGCACCGTTCGCTAACCTGGTGGCGGTGCCATGGATCAGCCTGGTGGTATTGCCGCTGGCTTTGTTGGGCAGCGCATTGCTGGGGCTGCCCTTCGTGGGTGAAGGATTGCTGTGGTTGGCGGGTGGGGCACTGGATGTCTTGTTCAAGGGCTTGGCGTGGCTCGCCGGGCAAATGCCCGCCTGGATTCCGGCCGAAGTGCCGATGGGCTATTGGCTGGTGAGTCTGCTGGGGACCGTGCTGCTCCTGCTGCCAAAGGGTGTTCCATTTCGTCTGCTCGGATTGCCGATGCTACTGTTGGCGGTGTTTCCCCCGCGAGAATTGGTCCCTCATGGACAAGTAGAGGTCGTGCAACTGGACGTCGGCCAGGGCCAATCGCTGATTCTGCGCACCCGTCATCACACCTTGCTCTACGACGCCGGCCCGCGCTCCGGAAGCTTTGACCTGGGCGCGCGCGTTGTCCTGCCGTCGTTGCGAAAACTCGGGGTAGGGGAGCTGGATATGCTGTTGCTCAGCCACGCCGATGCCGATCATGCCGGTGGTTCGGCAGCCGTTGCCAAGGGCATGCCGATCAAGCGCGTGGTGGGCGGGGAAACTGAAGGCTTGCCGTCATCGCTCGGCACCCAACCTTGTGTCAGCGGCGAGCGATGGACCTGGGACGGCGTGACCTTCGAACTCTGGCAGTGGCCGGACGCCATCAGCGGCAACGCGAAGTCCTGCGTCTTGCAGGTGCAGGCCAATGGCGAGCGCCTGCTGCTGACCGGTGATATTGACCGCGCTGCCGAACACGCCTTGCTCGCGTCACCCCTGGCGGTGCGCACTGATTGGCTGCAAGCGCCGCACCATGGCAGTCGCAGCTCATCGTCCTGGCCCTTTGTGGAACGGCTTGCTCCGCGATCCGTGCTGATCTCGCGAGGGCGCCACAACGCGTTCGGCCATCCTCATCCACAGGTGATGGAACGCTACCGGCGGTTGGGCAGCCAGGTGTATGACAGTGCCGAGCAGGGCGCCGTGCGTCTGCAGTTGGGGGCTTTTACGCCGCCGGTTGTTGCGCGCAGTCAGCGCAGGTTCTGGCGCGAGCGGTTACCTTAGGCGCGGCCGATGGGGTCTGTGGTCAACGCACCTATATGGTAAAGTGGCGCACTTTTTCGAGGGGACATTCACTGTGTGGGAATTGGTCAAATCCGGCGGCTGGATGATGTTGCCGATCATCATGAGCTCTATCGCCGCACTCGGCATCGTCGCCGAACGCCTGTGGACCCTGCGCGCCAGCCGCGTGACCCCCGAGCATTTACTGGGGCAGGTCTGGGCCTGGATCAAGAACAAGCAGCTCGACAAGGAAAAGCTCAAGGAACTGCGCGCCAATTCCCCGCTGGGTGAAATCCTCGCCGCTGGCCTGGCCAACTCCAAGCATGGTCGCGAGATCATGAAGGAGTGCATCGAGGAAGCCGCCGCCCGCGTCATCCATGAACTGGAACGCTACATCAACGCCCTCGGCACCATCGCCGCCATGGCGCCGTTGCTCGGCTTGCTCGGCACGGTGCTGGGCATGATCGATATCTTCAGCTCGTTCATGGGCTCCGGCATGACCACCAACGCAGCCGTGCTGGCCGGTGGTATTTCCAAGGCGCTGATCACCACGGCTGCCGGCCTGATGGTGGGTATCCCTTCAGTGTTCTTCCACCGTTTCCTGCAACGTCGCATCGATGAGCTGGTGGTGGGCATGGAGCAGGAAGCCATCAAGCTGGTGGAAGTGGTGCAGGGCGACCGTGACGTGGACCTGGTTGGGGGCAAAGCGTGAAATTTCGCCGCAAGCAACGGGAAAACGTCGATATCAACCTCGCATCGCTGATCGACGTGGTGTTTATCCTGCTGCTGTTTTTTGTCGTCACCACCACCTTCACCCGGCAGACCGAGCTGCGCGTCGACCTGCCGGAAGCCGTGAGCGGTTCGCCGGCCGAAGACCAGCAAGTCAAGCAACTGGACATCGCCATCAGCGCCGACGGGGTGTTTTCGGTAAATAACCAGTTGCTTGAGAAAAACGACTTGGCCAGCCTGATGGACGCCTTGCAGAAAGAGTCCGGCGGCGACACTAAGCTGCCGCTGTCGATCAGTGCCGATGGCAAGACCCAGCACCAGGCCGTGATCACTGCGATGGACGCTGCCGGCAAGCTCGGTTTCAGCCATTTGCGCATGACCACCGTCGAGGCGGCGGGCCAACCCTGATGGCCCTGTCCGATCGTTTGCTCAAGGCCTGGTACGAGGGCCATCCGGCACTTGCGCTGTTGCGGCCGCTGGAGTCCTTGTATCGCCGGGTGGTGCAGGGCAAGCGTGCTCGCTTCCTGGCGGGAGAGGGCGAGATCTATCAATCGCCGGTGCCGGTGGTGGTGGTCGGTAATATCACCGTGGGTGGCACCGGCAAGACGCCGTTGATCCTGTGGCTGATCGAACACTGCCGACGCAGCGGCTTGCGCGTGGGTGTGGTCAGCCGGGGTTATGGGGCCAAGCCGCCGCAGTTGCCCTGGCGGGTCGAAGCCAGCCACAGCGCCGACGTGGCCGGCGATGAGCCGCTGTTAATCGTACAGCGCTGCGGCGTGCCGTTGATGATCGACCCCGATCGCAGCCGTGCGGTCAAGGCGCTGCTGGCCAGCGAAACCCTCGACCTGATCCTTTCCGACGACGGCCTGCAGCACTACCGCCTGGCCCGTGACCTTGAACTGGTGCTGATCGACGCCGCCCGTGGCCTGGGCAACCGCCGTTGCCTGCCGGCCGGGCCGTTGCGTGAGCCGGTGGAGCGTCTGCAGAGCGTCGACGCGTTGCTGTACAACGGCGCCGCCAGTGATCGAGACGAAGGCTTTGCTTTTTGCTTGCAACCCACCGCGCTGGTCAACCTGCTGACCGGCGAACGGCAGCCGGTGGATCATTTTCCAGCCGGCCAGCAGGTGCACGCGGTTGCCGGCATCGGCAACCCGCAACGTTTCTTCACTACCCTTGAAACGCTACACTGGCAGCCGATACCCCATGGCTTTGCCGACCACGCGACCTACAGCGCCGAGGTCCTGAATTTTACGCCGTCATTGCCGCTGGTCATGACCGAGAAGGACGCGGTGAAGTGCCGCGCCTTTGCCCAGCCCGACTGGTGGTACCTTGCGGTGGATGCGCTGCCGTCGCCGGCGTTCGTCGCCTGGTTCGACACGCAGCTGATGCGTCTGCTGCCTGCCCGTCTTTTGCCTTAAACCGCTGCTTTCCAGGAAACACTCATGGACACCAAATTGCTCGACATCCTCGCTTGCCCGATCTGCAAAGGCCCGCTCAAGCTCAGCGCCGACAAAACCGAGCTGATCAGCAAAGGCGCCGGTCTGGCTTATCCGATCCGTGATGGCATCCCGGTGATGCTGGAAAGCGAAGCCCGCACCCTGACCACCGATGAGCGCCTGGATAAATGACCACCGCCTTTACCGTTGTCATTCCTTCCCGCTACGCCTCGACCCGCCTGCCGGGCAAGCCGCTGCAACTGATCGGCAGCAAGCCGATGATCCAGTTGGTGTGGGAACAGGCCTGCAAAAGCAGCGCCGAGCGCGTGGTGGTTGCCACCGACGACCCGCGCATCATCGAGGCCTGCAAGGGCTTTGGCGCCGAGGCGGTGCTGACCCGCGAAGACCACAACTCCGGCACCGATCGCCTGGCCGAAGTGGCCACCCAGCTTGGCCTGGCGCCGGACGCCATCGTGGTCAACGTGCAGGGCGACGAACCCTTGATCCCACCGAGCGTGATCGACCAGGTGGCCGCCAACCTCGCCGCCCATGGCGAAGCGCGCATGGCGACCCTGGCCGAGCCAATCGAAGACATCGAAACCCTGTTCAACCCGAACGTGGTGAAAGTGGTCAGTGACATCAATGGCCTGGCGCTGACGTTCAGTCGCTCGACCTTGCCTTGGGCGCGCGACGCTTTCGCCAAGCAGCCTGACGTGTTGCCGGAAGGCGTGCCTTACCGTCGCCATATCGGCATTTACGCCTACCGCGCCGGTTTCCTGCATGACTTCGTCAGTTGGGGTCCGTGCTGGCTGGAAAACACCGAGTCCCTGGAGCAACTGCGCGCCCTGTGGCACGGCGTACGCATCCACGTGGGCGATGCGCTGGAAGCGCCGCCCGCCGGTGTCGACACCCCGGAAGACCTTGAGCGCGTCCGTCGCCTGCTGGGGGCCTGATGGAGGTTCTGTTTGTCTGCCTGGGCAACATCTGCCGTTCGCCCACCGCAGAAGGCGTGCTGCGCCATAAATTGCGCGAAGCGGGGCTGGCGGGGCAAGTCGAGGTCGCGTCCGCCGGCACGGGCGAATGGCATGTCGGTAACCCGCCGGACCAACGCAGCCAGCGCGCGGCGTTGGTGCGCGGCTACGATCTGTCGGCCCAGCGTGCCCAGCAGGTTTCTCGCGCCGACTTTGCACGCTATGACCTGATCCTGGCCATGGATCACAGCAACCTGCGCAACCTCAAGGCCATGCAACCGGGCCAGGGCAAGGCGGAGCTGGACCTGTTCCTGCGCCGTTACGACGCCGAAGTGGACGAAGTGCCAGACCCGTATTACGAAGGTGAACAAGGCTTCGAACGGGTCCTGGACCTGATCGAACGCGCTTGTGATTTATTGGTGATTGAATTGAAGGGGCGGTTATGACCTTGCAGGTGCTTGCGCAGGTATCGCTCAAGCCATTCAACAGCTTTGGCATTGACGTGCGCGCCCAGCTGTTCGCCGAGGCCCACAATGACGATCATGTTCGTGAAGCCTTGGCCTATTCAGCCGCTCATGCGGTGCCGCTGCTGGTGATCGGTGGCGGTAGCAACTTGCTGTTGACCCAGGACATTCCGGCGCTGGTGCTGCGCATGGCCAGCCAGGGTATCCGTGTGTTGCACGACGACGGTACGCAGGTGGTGGTCGAGGCCGAAGCCGGCGAGGCCTGGCACCCGTTCGTGCTGTGGACCCTGGAACAAGGTTTCTGCGGCCTGGAAAACCTCAGCCTCATCCCCGGCACCGTTGGCGCAGCGCCCATGCAGAACATCGGCGCCTACGGTGTCGAGATCAAGGATGTATTCGCCGGCCTGACCGCCCTGGATCGCCACACCGGTAAACTGCGCGACTTCAGCCTGGAAGAGTGCAACTTTGCCTACCGCGACAGCCTGTTCAAGCACGAAACCGGACGCTGGCTGATCCTGCGGGTGCGCTTTGCCCTGAGCCGTGCCAGCCATCTCAAACTCGACTACGGCCCGGTGCAGCAGCGCCTGGCGGGGCAGGGGATCACCCAGGCGACACCGAGTGATGTCAGCCGCGCGATCTGCAGCATCCGCCGGGAAAAACTGCCCGACCCGGCAGAGCTGGGCAATGCGGGCAGCTTCTTCAAGAACCCGCTGGTGTCCCAAGCGCTGGCGGCTGAGCTGCAGGCGCTGTATCCGGACCTGGTGGCGTACCCACAGGCCGATGGGCAGATGAAGCTAGCGGCCGGCTGGCTGATCGACAAGGCCGGCTGGAAGGGCTTTCGTGACGGCGATGCTGGCGTGCATAAATTGCAGGCGCTGGTGCTGGTCAACTACGGCGACGCCACGGGGCACGATATTGCGAACTTGGCCCAGCGTATCCAGCGCGACATTGCAGAGCGCTTCAAGGTCGATCTGGAAATGGAGCCCAACCAGTATTAAGTCCCTTGAAACAAAAATGCCCCGCATCTTTCGATGCGGGGCATTTTTTATTGCGCTGACAATCAGTCGTCGCGGCTCATGATGCCGAAGATCTGCAACAGGCTGATGAACAGGTTGTAGATCGACACATACAGGCTGACGGTCGCCATGATGTAGTTACGCTCACCACCGTGGATGATCGCACTGGTCTGGAACAGGATGCACACCGAAGAGAACAGCACGAAACCTGCGCTGATCGCCAGTTGCAGGCCGCTGATCTGGAAAAACATGCTCGCCACCACGGCCGCCAGCAATACGAAGAAACCCGCGGTGATGAAACCACCCAGGAAGCTCATGTCCTTGCGGGTGATCAGCACGTAGGCCGACAGGCCGCCAAACACCAGTGCGGTCATGGCAAACGCCGAGCTGACCACTTCCGCGCCGCCGGCCATGCCGAGGTAACGGTTGAGGATCGGGCCGAGGATAAAGCCCATGAAACCGGTCAAGGCAAATGCCGATACCAGACCCCAGGCCGAATCACGCAGCTTGTTGGTCAGGAAGAACAGACCATAGAAGCCGATCAGCACGACAAAGATATTCGGGTAGCCGACGCGCATCTGCTGGGCCACGAACGCCATCACGCCGCTGAATGCGAGGGTAAGGGCGAGCAAGCCATAGGTGTTGCGCAACACGCGGCTGACTTCAAGCTGCTCAGCCTGCGCGTTACCATTCACTGCGTAATTCTGTTCGCGCATGGCGACACTCCTTCGGTTTTGAAACGTTCAGTCGCAAAGATCATAACAGACGCTCTGTAACAAGCTATGGCAAGAGTTTGACAGTGTGTTTCATTCGGGTATTATGGCGCCCGCTGAGACGGGATGGGCTACTATAATCCTGTGATGCACAAGGGAAATTGGCAGAGTGGTTGAATGCACCGGTCTTGAAAACCGGCGAACGTTAATAGCGTTCCCAGGGTTCGAATCCCTGGTTTCCCGCCAAGATTCAAACGAAAGCCCCGCGAATGCGGGGCTTTCGTGTTTCTGGGGTTTGGGTAGTTAACGGAGGTTTTTGATAGGCGTTCCGAAACTTTGCCTATTTTGATGGTTTGGCAGTGGCGCCAATCCTCCTGTAAACCCACATCGTGATCTCTTGTTTGCTAAGTCCAGCAGTAAGCTGGCGCCGCCAATATCGATGAATTCTGATGTCGCCATCGGCCAGTACGACCGCTGGGCGGCCAAGCGATTGGGCGTGTACGATGTGCCGCCCTCAAGGAATGGTCAGACGTGATGCTTTGAAGGCCACGTAATACCAGGTCTGTAGCTTGTTGCATCAAAACGAAGCACTGATAGGTCGCCGGTGACCCTGGCGGAGTCCGAGGGACGCGGGGCATGAAACCCGCGGGAAAGCGTTAGCAGGTGGGTCGCCAGCTTACTGAAATTCAATGATTTGCAATTGAAGTGGCCGCGTTGAAACTCTGAACTTTATAAGGTGAATTTTGGTAGTGGCTTTTGGCTATTCATGATCGCTCGGAATGTGTTTCCATGTGTTTTTTATAAGCATGAGGTGAACACATGGCAATTGGTGAACAGCTGATGATGGCGGCGGCGGAGGCTGTCAGTGTTTTTACCAAACTTTACGACGGAGCATCGGTGTCTTGTGGACCTTTGTATATTCGAGACGGCCATTCTGCTGTGCTCGACTGTACTGCCACAAAAAACCGAATCATCGTTATGACGATGGAAAGCAAGCCAGGCGAATTCGCTATTGCGGTGGCAAACAAGGAAGCTGATGAAGATGTTAAGCATGATGTGCTTCCCGAGAGCCAATTGACTACCTCGACATTGCTGACATACATGGAAGCCCACTTCGCCAAGTAGTTCCAACTCACAGATCGAATCGGAGGGGGAATGTCCGTAAATCCCCTTTCAATTCCTCTCGGGATCTTCTTCAAATGCTGCCGCTTTACCTCTCCAAATGCGCCTTCGCCGCTCGCATTCGCGGGACGTCGGGCTACACACCTGGCTCAAAGACAACAACCGCCGGGTGTTTCCACCGGATGGCAAGACGGTCGAGTTGCTTGCAACCGAAGCGCTGATTCTCGAAACCGCTGACCCCATTAGGCCGCCGTCGCCGCTCGACACCAACAGGAGCGGATCCAGTGCGATTCAATTGGCCGTTTTCTGGCCGCCGTGAGAGTCAGAAAACGACCCAAAGCTGCCCTTCGTGAAGGACAGCTAATGGCCGGTTGAGTCCTCAATCCGAAGCGGACATCGGCGGGACATTCCGATTAGCTGAATTGACGCTCATACAGGGTGACGTGCTGAGGAAACAGCTCGCCATAGAGCGGATGTGGAATGCCGAAAATGTTCACTTCGATGCACGGTGGCGCGAGCTCTTCGGAGTAATCCAAGATGGCCAGACCCGCACATGGAATGACCAGACCCGCTTCGGTCTGAACAGAAAGATCCAGAACGGTCTGGTCGTGATGGTTCGTGGAGCACTGGTTCTGGATAGCTGCGTACCCATCGGCAGGTTCGAATTGGCCGAAAGCAACGCCCATCGGGGGATCTCCGTAATCGAGCGCCGAGTAGCCCACCAAAACCAATCCGCTATAAATTGAGAATCGCATCTTGAGACTGCCTGTTTGTGTCATGCATTAGACCCAAGCGCGGTATATCACTTGGCTGGTCCTTAAGCGAGGGTGAAGCAGTTGGGCGACCGCTTTTGGCCGATTTCTGACGGTCAAGGCTAACCAGTGTGCTGGTCAAGTCAATGCAAGCGACCGGTCAAGTCCATGAAATTACGCATATGCGCAAGTGCTTAGGGACGTCAGCTGAAAAAAGGTCAAATGCGATGCAGCTAGCTAATAGAGGGTTGGATCAATGCAATGACGTATGGGCACCCCCTAGATTTTTCGCGGGAAAATGGAGGTGAAGTATGGACATCAGAGATCAGAGTCAACAGCAGACCATGACTGCTCTGTGGCTATGTCCATAGTTCACAATCTTTCCTTTACGACGGATGCGCAGTTTCTTGGCCGTCTTTCCCTGAACGACCTGCAGGGACTCATGGATTGCATCCGCCTCACGCATCGACCGTACATCGGCGCGGCGCTATCCGGTGAGGTACGCGAGGTCCATCGCGTCACGTAGTTCTGAGGCGGCAATGCTATACACCGCGCTCGAGATTTCCTCGGTCGCATAAAAATTTTGTGTTGCCTCTTTGTTCTTGCGCACGGCGGCGGCTGAGTTGTTCTGGGTTAATCCCCACTCCCGTGCGATCTTGTAGATGTGCAATAGCAAGGAGATCTCGCGGTTCGCTCGCACCTTCGCTGTTCGGCCGTCTCGGTACTGGGCGATGATCTTCGGCGTCACCGCTCCGATGGCTTTGTGCATCTGCTTTAGGCAGAGCAGGTTATAACTCTGTGTCTTCGGCGCTTTGCCGGGGATGATTTCTCTCTCGTATCGGTCGAACAGCTGGCCCAGAACAACATTCTTCTTTGGCACAGGCTTGCAGTCGAAAGGCAGGCAATAGCCTTGATGAAAGGGATCTTCATTTTGGTTGCTCGAATTGGTTTGTTGTAGTGAGTATGGTCATGAGCTAGGTGTCATTTTGATATCATTTGTGCGAACCTTCGCGTCAGCTTTCAGGCTCGAAAACAGCTGATAAATATCTCTCGAAAGGAATTCGGCATGACCACAGAAAAAGACGAAGACAGCTCCTCCTTGATGAAGATGGTGGAAGCCATCGCCATCAGCCCGCAGGACGCCCGCGAACTGGTTACGCAATATGAAAACCAGGCACGCAGCTCGGCGCCGTCCGCCACGGACGAAAAGATTCAAGACGCAGTTGTCGACAAAATTATCAGCCGTTATTCAAAGCTAGCAGCGACCTCTGGCGCAGCCACGGCTCTTCCGGGTGTCATTCCCGGTATCGGCACTGTGGTGAGCGCTGTTGGGGGAGGGCTAGCGGATATCTCGGTGTGCATGAAGCTGCAGATCGATATGACCATGTGCCTGGCGGTGGCAATAAACGGCAAGATGTCCAACGAAGATGCCAAGCACATGTCGTACATCATCGCGTTATACGGCTCGCTGGAGCAGATGGGGTCTTCAAGCGCAACCAAAATCGCCAGCAAGGCCGGCGTGCGTATGGTGTATCAATATTTGAAGGGGCCGACGCTTCAGGTCATTAAGGAACTGTTCGCGAAAATCGGCATCTCGTTCACTCAAAAAGCCGCAGCAAAAGTGATTCCGTTCGGAATCGGGGTCATCGTCGGCGGCACGGCGAATTACGCTCTCACCACCTACGTGGGGAAAACTGCTCGCGACACTTTCCGCTTGAGTCTGAAGGAAGAGGCAATTGCGGAGTAACTACCTGCGTTAACTGGGCGGTGCAGGAGGCCCGTCGAGTTAATACATCTTCTCGATTGACACCTTTTGGCCGATTCTGTTGAAAAGGTCGGCCATGGTTTTCTCCTTAGAAAAGTACTCGCTTGATAGTCAAACTTTTGCGTTGAGCAGAGTACGCTGGGACCAGATTTCGCGTAGCGGCTCGCAAAAAAATGGAATTTCTGCGGTCAGTCTAGAAGAATCGACGTTTGCAACAGAATCGTCAGATAGACGCCCGCACGATTAATCAGAGGGGGTTGAGAACGGTTAGCAATATCTTGATGAGTTCCTCGTTCCGGTCGAGTGTGTCCAGAACTCCTCGCACCTTTTCGGTGATTCCCGTAACGCCTCACTGCTCAACTCAGCTCGTCAGTTCCATAATGACCGCTTCAAGGGCGAGTTAGTTTTCGGTGATTTTGGACCGCAGGAAAGGGAGTAGTTCTTAGTTCGGCATAGCTGTTCCTCTGTGGAGCAGAAAGGGTAGCAGCAGGTTTGCAATGGGGGCAACGCTCGGTCTGCAGGGCGGCGGGGAAGGGTTGACAGTTCCAAAACTAAAAATCCACCCCTTGTGGAGTGAGGCTTTAAGGCCTAGTTGCTACTGGTGAATTAGGGAACTCCGTGAGCCCTCAAGGCCACAGCCCGCTGGAGTTTGCAAATCGGTCTCGAAAACCGGTGGACGTTAATAGCGTCTCCAGGGTTCGAATCCATGGGTTCCCGCCAAACATGAACGAGAAATCCCGCGAGCCAGAGGCTTTGCGGGATTTTTTATGCCTGCAATTTCGTTATCGCCGGGTGCGGTATCCCCATAGTGCATTGCCGATGTATGTCGATGAAAGAATTGACCCGACATCCATGGCAGGAACGCACAGATGAATTGCAACGAACCGATAAAAAACGACAATGCGCGGGGCATCGATGTGTCGCGCTGGCAGGGCGATATTGACTGGAGCCGCGTTGCGAAGGCGGGCATCACCCATGCAATCGCCAAAATGACGGAGGGTGGAGACTACACCGATCCAAAATTTGTCACGAACTTTCAAGGTATGCAGGCAAACGGTTTGAAAGCCGGGGTCTATCATTATTTCCGTGCCTTGAGCAGTACTCCGTGCGAGCAGTTGAACAACATCAAGGGGCGTTTGGCCGAGGTGGCGTTCAAAGCCGGGCGGGATAGGCTGGTGATTGATGTCGAGACCAATCGCAACGAAGGTGCCAGCCCGGAACAGATGGCCGATGCCCTGTTTCAGTTGGTGACGCTGGTCAGGGTTTCGCTGCTGGAGGGGGCATACCCGCATATTTACGCCTCTCCCAGCATCTGGAGTAACCGCGTGGCCTGGCGCAAGTACGACTTCAGTGAGTGCCCGCTGTGGATTGCTCATTGGGAGGTGGCTCAGCCCACGGTACCTGAAACCTGGAGCGCCAAGGGCAAAAGCTGGGAGTGGTGGCAGCACAGCAGCAAGGGCCAGGTTGACGGTATTCAGGGGGCGGTAGACTTGGATTGGGTCAAGTCTTAATGGCCAACATCACAACGGCCCCATTCCGGGCCGTTGTTATTGAGGACCTTCAGCATAGGTGCTCCGAAATTTTGCCTATTTGAAGGGCTTGGCGGATGCATGTCTTGCATGGCCCCTATCATCTGCTCTGCGATCGAGCTTTTTCTCGTCATCTCTTTGTTTTTTTACTACTATTACCCGTCTGTGCGCTCAAGGAAGAGAGGCTGAGCGCCTTGAGTCTGGTAGAAATTTACACTCGAACATTGAGTGAGCTATTGCTTTTACCCAGAACCTAACGACTCAGCCAACCATAATTACTTCTTGGTGAAACCGATGGATAAAATGTGTGGCATCGTTGTAGTGGTAGGACTTGCCCTCGCGGGATGCGCTACGAAAACTCCAGAAAAAACTGAAGTGACTCCGCCCCCCGCCGTCGTCCATGAAGTACCACCTGAAGTCGCACCTGCGTCGTCTGCCAATTACACCGTGCGATATGAGGCTGCCCCTGTTGCTGACGCTCCAGCCCATACCTCTCCAGAGGCCGCTCAGCCAGAGTCGGAAACAACTCGCGCCGAGCAATGCCGTAAAGAGCTGGATGTTCTGAAGGTTTACAACAAGCCGTCCTACGTTAAATACGAGGCGGAATACCAAGCCATTGCTGCCAAGACCGCTAAATACATGGAAATCAAAGACTCATTGGGTCCTGATTTGAACTATATGGTCATGCCCGCCTATCAATTTCAAATCCGTGAATTCTGCTTCCGGGTGAAGACCCGTCTGTCTGAGCTTGTGCTGCGCCAAGCCAAGTAATGCAGGCAGACCCACCGCGAGTGCTTCTTGGTCCAAGAAGCTCTGGTGAGTCGCGTAAGGCATTGAAAATGCCCTGACCTGTCGGGGCATTTGCTTGGTGTCGGTCAGTTGCAGCGCAACCTTTTCACCCGATACATCTCCCCATCCGCATGACTCAACAGCGTATCCGCATCCTCTCCATCCCCCGGATAAAACGCCACGCCGACGCTGCAGGACGGCATCTTCACCCCGCCAAACTCAGCGCCCAACGGCTCAGCCATGACCGCCAGGATCTGCGCCACTTTCCCGGCTACTGCGTCCTGCGACTGGATGTCCGTGATCAGCACCGTGAATTCATCCCCGCCCATCCGCGCCACCAGGTCGCTTTCGCGTACGCAGCGCTCCAGTCGTCGGGCAATCACGCACAGTACGCGATCGCCCATGGCATGGCCGTGGACATCATTGATGGCCTTGAAGTCATTGATGTCCAGAAACAGCAACGCAAGCGTGTGGTTGTGACGCCGCGCAGCGTGCAGGGCCTGGTCCAGCCGATCATTGAACAGCGAGCGATTGGTAAGGGCCGTCAGTGGATCATGATGAGCAAGGAAGCGTAGTTCTTCCTCGGCCTGGGTGAGCGCCGTGACGTCCCGTGCGACACCGATCCGCGCACCGACGTCCTTGGACCAGAAGGCCGCCCACAGGATGTGCACGACGCTGCCGTCCTTGCGCAGGTAACGATTGCGGAAGTCGACATGGGGTTGGCCATTCATGACCCGAACAATGGAGGCACGCGTGCGCGCCAGGTCTTCAGGGTGCATGTAGTCGGTGATCAGGGTGCCGGTGAGCTCTTGGGCGCGGTAACCGAGCAGTGCCTCGCAGGCATCACTTACGAAGACAATCTGGTTATCGCTGTCGACGACGAAGACCGTATCCAGCATCAAGTGGATCAGTTTGGGATAAAGGGCTTGCAGGTCAACGGGCATGGGGCATAGGGCGTCCGGTTCAGATGGCCGATCATAGCCCGATCATCACGTAAGGCGGCTAGGGGGATTGCAAATTTTTAATGCCGCTCATGCCAATTGTGCCCCGAGTGTTCAAAACCGCCGGCCAACCGTATGATCGGAGCCAGCGTCTTATCGAGGCGCCGAGACTCACCCCCTATATAAGGACATGAGCATGCAAAAGCACTTCGGCAATTCAGGCCTGTTCAAGGCTGCTTCGTATCTCTGCGACGAAACCCTCGGCTGCGGCATTGCCCGCTGGGCGTTGAAAAACAGTGCGTTGAATACGAAGGAGTTTTTGATATGTCCAAAGAATTACTCGGAGTTTCTGCTCTAGGCTTGATGATCGTTGGTGAGTTGTGTGCAATCTACAGCGAGGTCGTTACCGCCAGGCTGGCCCAGGCTGGCGACGGCTCATGGCAAGCCTTCATCATGCCGGTAGTGGTGATGTGTTTCGCGGGGCTTTGTCTGTTGGGGGCGTATTGGCTGGGTTATCGGGCGGTGGGTGATATCTGGGTGGTCACGGTGGTTTCCGTGACTTCGTTATTGCTGCTGGAGCCGGTCGTGATCTGGGGGCTGTTCCAGGAGTTCCCCGGACGAGGCGCATTGATCGGGTTTTGCCTGGGCGCCTTGGGCATGCTGGCCACTGTCTTGTTGTAGCTGCACGGTCTGGCCCGGCAATCACTTGTCGGGCCAGAGGCGGGGTTGTCGTTGGCAATACCTTCCACCGCCGCAACGGCGGCTGGGTTTTAACGCCGTGAAACGCAGCTCAGCAAAAAAGCTGGGCCACCGAAAGCAGGCAAATCACTTGAACAACCATTTGTGCACGAATTGGATGTTTCATTGCCGTCACCCTCATGTACAGCTGCTGGTGAGTATGCCGTGGGCGATGTAGACAAACGCGCCAGGCCGTTCAAAGGTTGAGATTCCACCCTGGATCGCCAACAACACACGCAACTGTTGCAATCAGTATAGAGCCTGGAAAAAATTCTTCACGTTTGGGCGGATTCATCGGCCCAGCGGTCTCTGGTTACAACTATCTGCCTGCGGCCACCGCACTTTTCTGGATTTCTCCGCTCTATCCTTGTCCCAGCCCCGCCGATCCCCCGCGTGGGCAGATGAGCCAGATCGGGTGCCGATGGATCGCACGTTTCCTTGTTTCAACCGTCGACGGATTCGCCAGCCTTTGCTGCTGGCAGCCTTGCTGATGCTCTGTGCCGCCGGTTGCAGCCAGCAACAGGGCCGGGATATCGCCAAGCAGTTCAGCAATGGCAAGCCCGATGAGTTCTTCCAGACCAGTGTCGATCGCATGGCGACGCTGGGCATGCGCGACAACCTGCAGAGCTTGTATCTGCTGATGAACAAGCTCTATCTGCGTAATCCCAGCCAGTGGCGGCAGTCGGGGTACCCGGACGCGGTGACCGCAGCGCGGGAGATTCGCCAGGCCATCGAGCAACGTCGATCCCTGCCGGCACTGGGCGATCGTCGTGACCTGGCGGCGCTGAGTTATTCCTTGGGGCCGGACTTCAAGGGCGACCGGGTCGGCGCTTTCATCTATGCCATTGGCAGCATGATCGTGACCGCGCACGGTGGACGCACCGAGTTCTATATCACCGATTCGATCAACCCGCAGTTCGTCAGCAATGCCGCGCGTAATATCGAAAAGGCCACCTGGCTGCTGAGCAAGCGCCAGGATGCGAATGGCGTGCTGCTGCTGTTTTCCAACGAGATTTCGGAGGAGGGCAGCAACCTCAGTTTCGCGGTGGAGTTCGGCAAGATCGTCGCGCGCCTAGACCTGCTGACCCAGATGCTCGATGAACGCTACCGCCGTATCGGTTTGAACTATGCGCAGAGTTTGTTGCTGATGAACTTCCTGCCGGTGCAATAAACAGCGCAGCGTCAGCATAAAGGTGCGGTGTTTCCCTTTCCCACGTAGGAATTGGCCTATCTTGCAGCCCAATGCTTGAAACACCCCTCAGTCATCAATAGCCTCGGATTTTTCTGAAATGTGAGGCCTTTACCATGGGTAAGCGAAAAACGGTTTGGCCTACTGAAAGAGAAATTCGTTTGCGCTTTATCCTGTTTGCCGTGATCGATGTGGCGAGTGTTCAAGGCGTTTCGTCCGATTTGCTACTGCCCGCGCACAAGTTACTGCGTGATTCCCCGACTGAGGCGCAATTGCTGGAGGTACTGGGAGAAATCCTCAGCACTGATGAGATGTATGGATTCCGGTTTGTTCCGGGATCAGAGGCGGAAGAACTGATGCAGGCGCTGAAAATTTTCGATAGTTGAGGATTTTGCGAGGGCGCGACAGCGTCTACGAACCAGCTACAGTTGTACGTACTGTGCTGCAGTTTGGCTTTCACAGTATTTCGATCAATGAACGGAGACGTTTCCAATGAAGAAATTACTGATAGGCACACTTGCAGTATTGTTTTCAACCTTGGCCCATGCGCAGTTTTCTACAGCGGTTCGCCAGGACCAGTCCGGATTGGATGTATTCGCGACCAATACCGACGATAAGCCCCATACTTGTCATATCAGCTTCAGATTTACTACAGAAAACAGCCCTGGAGGTCAAAGTGTTAGCACCCAGGCAACCGCGCACCCAGGAATCCAAAATCAAGTGATTCACTCTACGCGAGGTGGGTGGTCACAGTTCAGCGCGAGTAATGTCAGCGTGCAGTGTAACTAAACGCTGGATTTAGATGACGTTGTCGGGAGGCTAGGTTTTAGCTTCCCAGGTCATGAGGTGTCGATTTTTTACTTCTTCCCAATCCGTTAGAACGTTTATTTCCTTAAGATTGGTCGCTATTCCTTTATCGAATATCCATAGCGTCAAATGAAGAAATACAGCAGTCATTGACGTTGCAATAGTGTCGAAATCGTCGCCTTTACAACCGTTGCAGCTGTTTCCTTAAACTAAGCTTCCCTTCAAACACCCATTCCTGCTGCTCTGCCGCCGTCTTGCGTCGCCGTTCTCCGGCTTTAGAATCGGCGCCAGAACTTGCTCATTTCCTGTCGATTACGGAGTTTCGAAGATGATGAATGCCATGCAGATGCCAATGAACACCGCCATGCCAATGATGCCGATGATGGGCATGCCGATGATGATGGCCACCATGAAATGCGAAATGGCCGCGGATGCCATGATGTGCACCATGAAGCCGGCCGCCGGCATGGACATGGCTCAGTTCAAGACCAACGCCGAAATGATGGCGATGATGATGAACTGCGGCATGCCGATGATGATGCAGTGCGCCAACATGTCGATGATGTGCATGTCGGCCGATGCCATGGCCATGATGACTGGCATGAACATGATGCCGATGATGGGCATGCCAATGCCGATGATGAAGTGCGTGATGGAATGCACCCTGATGGGTGACAGCATGATGTGCAAAATGATGCCAATGCCGGGCATGAGCATGGACATGATGAAAAACTGCTGCATGCTGATGAGCAAAATGATGAACGACTGCGCCATGCCGATGATGATGAGCTGCAACGGCATGCCGATGATGTGCTGCACCTGCTGATAGGTCCGGCGCACTAAAAAACGCCCCGATGATTCGGGGCGTTTTGCATTTCAGTCCAGGCGCTCGGGGTAAGTGATCACCAGGAAGGCCACCGCCTCGCTGTCTGCCGGGTTGCGGTAGCGGTGGGGCTGATCGGCGTAGAACAGGATCGAGTCGCCGGTAGAAAGGAGGTAGCGCTCATCGTTGACACTGACCTCCAGTACCCCTTGGGCCACCACCAGGTTTTCCTGGATACCGGGCCCGTGGCCTTCGGAAATTTCCTCGCCCAGCGCCCGCAGGCGGATCTCGTAGAACTCTGACTGGCGCGCCGTATCGTAGGGGAACAACGCTCGGCTGATAAACGCACCATCGGCACTGACCAGGCGCTTGCTCTGTTGCGCCGGCAGCACCTCCACCCCCTCAAATGCTCGGTCCTCCAGAAACGCCGCCACCGACACCTTCAGACCCTTGGCAATTTTGCACAGCACCTTGATCGACGGCACGCTACGCCCGGATTCGATCTGCGCCAGCATCGCCCTGCTCACGCCACAGGCGCGCGCCAATCCATCCAGGGACAAATGGCGTTTACTGCGCAGGCGTTGCAGGTTGTGGGCGACGCACTGGCTGATCACATCATCGTCAGTGCTGGGCTTGGGCAGCGGTTCAGGTGGTTCGGGAATCACGTGCAGGAAGTTCATCGGCCTTACGCCCGGCGGGTATCGCTGGACGAGGCGGCTTGAGCGGCAAACACCGCCAGGCCGGCACGCGCTGCGTACATCGCCCACATCAACTCGGCCGCTGCACGCGCTTGGCGGCGTTTACGGTGGAGAGTGAAGTCGATGACGGTGGCGGATACTTGCATGGGGGCGATCTCGGGGTGCGTGGGTGACTCAGTGACTCCACAGTAATGCGTGGCGGTTATTTCTTTAAATACTGAGTTTGCATGTGGTAATTCGATTTCGGACTTAGCAAATAATCCCGATCCGACACTGTTGTCGGAAGGGTCTGGTCCGTTAATAAGGAGTGACCTGGCGGGCGTCCCAGCCTTCCCACCACGTGCCCCCCGAATTCCAAGGACCTGCCCGATGCTGTTGCGCCACCCTCCGTTGCTGTTTGCCGCCCTGACGTTAAGCTCACTGGTGCATGCCGAAGACCTGCAATTAGCCCCGGTCGAAGTCACCAGCAGCGAAGCCAGTGCGGGGGAAGTGGCCGAGGCACAGCTCAAGAGCGTGCCCGGCGGCACCAATTACATCGACATGGACAGCGTGCAGCAGGGGCGGGTGAGCACCAACGAAGACGTATTCAAGTACCAGGCCGGGGTATACGCCAAGGCGGCGAACAACGAAGGGGTGAAACTCTCGATTCGTGGTTCGGGCCTGAACCGCAGCCCCGGTTCCCATGCCTCCGGCCTGTACGAAATGTTCGACGGCCTGCCGCTGACCGGCCCCGGCGGCACACCTTATGAGCTGAAAGACCCGTTGTGGCAAAGCCGCGTCGAGGTGCTGCGTGGCGCCAACGGCTTTGACCAGGGCGCCTTGGCCCTCGGCGGCGCCGTCAACTACGTGACGCGTACCGGCTACGACGCGCCCAAGCTGCAACTGCGCTATGAAGCCGGCAGCAAAGGTTATGCCCAGCGCGAAATCAGCTCGGGCCAGGTGCTCGGGGATGCCGACTACTACATTGGCCTCACCGACTCCGAGTCCGACGGCTACCAACGGCAGAGCGCCGCCACCGGCAAGGGCGTGGCGGCGAACTTCGGCTACCGGTTCAACCCGGACCTGGAAACCCGCTTCTACTTCCGCTACCGCGAAACCACCAACGACACCCCTGGCAAACTCACGCGCAGCCAGATCAGCCACGACCCACGCGCGGCCAACAGCCTCAACGCCGCCCGCGATTCCAAGCGCCTGCAACCGGGGTCGACCTGGATCGCCAACAAAACCACCTTGCAACTGGATGACAGCTCCCGGGTCGAAGTTGGCCTGGCGTACCACGACTACCCGATGGACCTGCGCGAAGGCACCAACCGGCTGAAAGTCGCCTACACCGACATCAGCAGCACCCTCAATTACATCCGCCAGGACACGCTGTTCGGCCACGACAGCAAAACCACCGTCGGCCTGCGCACCACCCAGGCGATGCCCAACAACGGTGCCTCGGAATACGTGCGCACGCCGGCCGGCAACACCGCTGGCTACGCGCCAGGCACCAAGACCCGTGACTACAGCTACCTGGGCTCCGATACTGTGCTGCATATCGGCAACGACCTCGAACTGGTTCCGGACCTGTGGCTGACCACCGGCCTGGCGGCGATCTACACCCGTCGCGAAACCCAAGTTACCTATCCTGAGGGGCAGGCGCCGCTCAGCCAGCACGACTGGGACTACGCCCCTCGCATTGGGCTGCGGTATGACTTCACCCCGCAACTACAGGTGTACGGCAACCTGAGCCGTTCGGTCGAGCCGCCGCATGCGTGGTCGATGATCTGGGGTTCCAACAAATACTTCCCGGCAGGCAGTGGAGCGGCCACCGGCCTGCAGCGCGAAGGCGTGAGCCTGAAAAACCAGACCGCCACCACCCTGGAAATCGGTGGCCGTGGTGAAGCATGGCTCGGCCAGTGGGACCTGGCGCTGTACCGCTCCGAAGTGCGCCATGAATTGCTCACCGTGGAGACCCAGGCCCAGACGTCAACCAGCAACGCTATCGTCGCTGAAAACAATGCCAGTCCGACGATTCACCAGGGCGTGGAACTGAGCCTGTTGAGCCCGTTGTGGGAGGGCGGCCGCAACGGCCGGCTCACCCTGCGCCAGGCCTACACCTTCAGTGACTTCCATTACCGTGATGACGACCGTTTCGGCGACAACACCTTGCCGGGCATCCCCAAGCACTACTATCAGGCGCAAGTGCGCTACAGCCATCCGACCGGTTTCTACACCAGCCTCAACACCGAGCATTCATCAAAAGTGGCGGTGGACTACGCCAACTCCTACTACGCCGCGTCCTACACCCTTCTCGGCGCCACCTTCGGCTACGACGCCCCCCAGCAGGATTGGCAAGCCTGGGTCGACCTGCGCAACCTCACCAACCGTCGTTATGCCAATACCGTAACGCCGGGGTATGACGATAAAGGCCTGGACGTCGCGCGTTCCACGCCTGCGGATGGCCGTGGCATCTACACCGGCGTCTCTTGGAGCTGGCGCTGAGCCCTTGCCCAAACCCCGATTTACTGGCATTGTCTGCGCAATTGGTAACTCTTCCCATTTGAGATCTTTTTGCGCATGCATGACATTCCGGCCGCGCTGGGCGACTCCGTCCGGCAGCAGACCCTCACGGCGATGTACAGCGAGCACCACGGCTGGTTGCACGGCTGGCTGCGCAAGAAACTCGGGTGTTCCCAACATGCTGCCGACCTTGCCCATGACGCCTTCATTCGCGTATTGATGCTGGCCGAACCCCAACAGATCAAAGAGCCGCGCGCGTTCCTGGCCACCACGGCAGGGCGGTTGCTGATCGACAGCGCCCGTCGTCGTCGCATCGAAAAAGCCTACATGGAAGCCCTGGTGATCCAGTGCGAAGACGCCGGCATGCCCGACCCGGCGGCCATTCATGTGGCACTGCAAGCCCTGGAGCGCATCGCAGAAATGCTCGCCGGGTTGCCGGCCAAGGCGCGTGAAGCGTTTCTGTTGAGTCGCCTCGATGGGCTGACCTACAGCGAAATCGCCACGCGCCTGGACGTGTCCTCCAGCACCGTCAAAAACTATATCTCCAGCGCCTTGGTGCACTGTTATCACAGCCTGCACCCGGCAGACCCGCTGGCATGAGTTCCGAACAGATCATCCAGCAAGCGGCGCAGTGGCTGACCCGCCTGCACGATGAAAACGTCAACGAAGCCGACCGCCAGGCGTTCAACGCCTGGCGGTCGGCCGACCCGCGCCACGCCGTGGCCATCGAACGCATGGGCGCACTCTGGGGCAGCCTCGATACGCTGCCGGCCAAACCCGCACGCATGGCCCTGAACCGCGCATTCGCCCCGCGACGTCCACGCGGTGCGCAAGTGGTGGGCTTGCTCGGCGTAGTCCTGTGCGGCTGGCTGGGCCTGCAACACCTGCCGGTCTGGATGGCCGACCAACGCACCGGCGTTGGCGAGCGCCGCCAGATTGCCCTCGAAGACGGCAGCCAGTTGCAGCTCAACAGCAATTCGGCGGTGGACGTGAAGTTTGACGGCCATCAACGGGTCATCGAACTGCTGCAAGGCGAGCTCTGGGTGGACGTGGCCAAGGATGCGCAACGGCCCTTCGTGGTGTGTACCGACCAGGGCACGGCGACGGCTTTGGGCACGCGATATCTGGTCAAGCGTGCGGCAGACGGCACCACGGTGGTCACGGTGATCGAGTCCACCGTCGCGGTCCAAGGTGATGCCAGTGACGGTGTGAAGGTCACCGCCGGCCAGCGTTCGGTCCTCGACCACGGTCGCGCCCAGCCGCCGCAATCCATCGGCAACAGCGACCCGGACGCCTGGACCCGTGGCCTGCTCAAGGTCAACGACCAACCCCTGAGCGAGGTGCTGCAAACCCTCGCCAGCTACCGCCACGGCATGCTGCGCTTCGATCCCCAGGCCCTGCAAAACTTGCGGGTGTCCGGCGTGTTCAAGCTGGATGACACGGCGGCGGCGCTGTCGTCACTGGCGGACAACTTGCCGATCCAGGTGGAGTACTTCACCGACCTGTTGGTGGTGGTCAAGCCGCGTTAGCTTTCGTGCTGGCGCAGGCGCTTGTACAAGGTGTTGCGGCTCACCCCCAGCTCCCGCGCCAGGTGGGAGATGTTGCCGCCCGCCGCCTTCAAGCGCTGGTTCAGGTCGATGCTGTCATCCAGATATTCACTGGTGGGCAGCGGCGGCTCCACCTTCAAGTCCACAAAAAAATCATCCGGCAGGTGCTCTGCACGGATCGGCTGTTCTTCAGCCATGGCCAGTGCCACCTGCAACACGCTGCTCACCTGACGCAGGTTCCCCGGCCACGGATGCTGCTCGAACAGCGCCAGCACTTCGGCGCTCAGGCCCGCCCATTGAGTCGGCTCGCGGTGTTGCTGCCACAGTTGCTGGAACAGTGCCTGCTTATCGGTGCGTTCGCGCAACGGCGGCAGTTCCAGGGTCAGGCCGCCGATGCGGTAGTACAAGTCCTCACGGAAACGCCCGGCCTGCACCAAGTCCCGCAGTGCGCGGTTGGTGGCCGAGATGATGCGCAAATCCACCGGGAACAACTCGCTGCTGCCGACCGGTTGCACGCAACGTTCCTGTAGCACCCGCAGTAGACGCGCCTGGGTTGGCAGGGGCATATCGCCGATCTCATCTAGAAACAGCGTGCCCTTGTCGGCCTTGCGGATCAGGCCGATGCTGCCTTTCTGATTCGCGCCGGTAAAGGCGCCTTTTTCGTAGCCGAACAGTTCCGATTCCACAAGCTCAGCGGGAATCGCCGCACAGTTCACCGCGATAAATGCCTTCTGGCTGCGCGAACTGGCCTGGTGCAGGGCTTTGACGAACACTTCCTTGCCCACGCCGGTCTCGCCGTGGATCAGCAGCGGAATGTCCTTCTCCAGTAAACGTTCGGCCTGGCGCACGGCTTTTTCCACGCGCACATCGCCAAAATGCAAGGTCTTGAGGCCAATCGACGCCGGCTTCGGTGGCGTCGGCTCGGTGAACACACGCGCCTGCACCGGCATCTGCTTGGGGCGTCTGAGCAAGCACTGGAAACGGTTGCGTCCCGCGGCTTGCAGAGAGAAGGGCAGCCCTTCTGGCTGGTTCAACAGCTCCAGCAATGACACCTTGAACAAACTGTCGATCATCACCCGCGACAAGCTGATGCCCAGCAGGTTGTCGGCACGCCGGTTGGCCGACAGCACCTGGCCGCTCTCATCAAAAATCAATAGGCCGGCCCACTGGCTGTCGAGGTTGCTCAGGCCAGTGTTGAAGGTCAGTTGGAAGTGCTCTCCGCGAAACAGGTTGAGGATCAGCCGGTTTTCCACGGTCTGGCTCATCATCTTGACCATGCCCAGGGTGTGGGAGGGCGGCAGGTAGCTGTCGCTGGACACATCCAGCACCGCGATGATTTCGCGCTGGGCATCGAAGATCGGCGCCGCCGAGCCGGTCATGAAACGGTTGGCCTTGAGGAAGTGTTCATCGTGTTCGATATGCACGGCCTGGGCACACGCCAGCGCGGTGCCGATGGCATTGGTGCCGCTGGAGCGCTCCATCCAACTGGCGCCAGGGTTGAAACCGCGCGCCAGCTTGGGCTCGATAAATCGCTGGGTGCCCCAACTGGTCAGTACCTGGCCCTGGTTGTCGGCCAACATGATCAGGCAATTGGAATTGCTGAGGATGTTCTCGTAGTAGGGCAGCACTTCCTGATGGGTGGTCTGCACCAGCGAGTGCTGGCTTTCCAGCAATTGGCTGATGCCCTCGGCGGGGAGTTGGTCGAAGCTGGGCGTGCTCTGATGGTCCAGGCCGAAGGCGCGGCAACGGCGCCAGGATTCCTGGATAAGGGTGTCGTGAGCCAAGGGTTCGGCCATGGGCGACCTTCTGCTTTTTATTGTTTTTATGGGGCCCCGCAGGCGCGGGGGCCTAATTAGTGTTGTTCAGTACTGTTCATTGTCAACCCCCTGAGTGTTCAGTTGTTCAGCCAGAGTTGTTCATTTCTGTTCACTCCTGAACATAGAATTCTTGCCATTTCCTTGCGGATCAAGCACCTGCCGGTTCTGGCACGAAACTCGCTCTAGCTGATTGCCAGATTCATTCCAATAATAAAAAAGGTCGTGTCATGTCATTGACCCTGGAAAATGTCTCCCGCGTTGTCGAAGGCCAGACCTGGATCGACGACGCCACCCTGCGTTTCGAAGCGGGTTCCTTCAACGTCTTGCTCGGTCGCACCCTGTCCGGCAAAACCAGCCTGATGCGCCTGATGGCCGGCCTGGACAAGCCCAACAGCGGCCGCATCCTGATGAACGGCGTGGATGTCACGCAAAAACCGGTGCGCCTGCGCAACGTGTCGATGGTGTACCAGCAGTTCATCAACTACCCGACCATGACCGTGTTCGAAAACATCGCCTCGCCGTTGCGCCAGGCCGGTGTGTCCCACGAGGTGATCCAGAGCAAGGTGCTGGAAACCGCGAAAATGCTGCGCATCGAAAAATTCCTCCAGCGCCACCCGCTGGAACTCTCCGGCGGCCAGCAGCAACGCACGGCCATGGCCCGCGCGCTGGTCAAGGATGCCGAGTTGATCCTGTTCGATGAGCCGCTGGTGAACCTGGACTACAAACTGCGCGAAGAGCTGCGTCAGGAAATGCGCGAGCTGTTCGCCGCGCGCCACACCATTGCCATCTACGCCACCACCGAGCCCAATGAGGCCCTTGCCCTGGGCGGCACCACCACGATCCTGCACGAAGGCCGGGTGATCCAGAGCGGCAAGGCCGCCGAGGTGTATCACCAGCCGCAGACGGTGCTGGCCGCCGAGCTGTTTTCCGAGCCGCCGATCAACCTGATGCCGGGGCGCATCAGTGGCAATGAAGTTAGCTTCGCCAATTTCGTGCACTTCCCGCTGAACGTCGACCTGCGTCCCATTGGTGAAGGCGAGTTCCGTTTCGGCGTACGCCCCAGCCATATCAGCCTGGTGCCGAGCAACGATGACGACCTGGAGTTGGCGGTCACCGTGGAAGTCGCGGAGATCAGCGGTTCGGAAACCTTTCTGCACGTGCGCAGCGAGCATTTCCTGCTGGTGCTGCACCTGCCGGGGGTGCACGAATACGACGTCGACGCGCCGATCCGCGTGTACATCCCCACCCATAAACTGTTTGTGTTCGATGGTCAGGGCCGTTTGGTCCAAGCCCCCGGACGCCGTGTCGCGAGGGTTGCCTGATGGCCGAGATCCATTTGCAGAACCTGGCGCATAGCTACAGCCCTACGCCGAGCGGCCCTGAGGACTACGCCATCCGGGAAATGAACCACGTGTGGGAGCAGGGCGGGGCCTACGCCTTGCTCGGGCCGTCGGGCTGCGGCAAGTCGACCTTGCTCAATATCATCTCCGGCCTGCTCAGCCCGTCCGAAGGCCAGGTGTTGTTCGACACCAAAGTGGTCAACGACCTCACCCCGGAAAAACGCAACATCGCCCAGGTGTTCCAGTTCCCGGTGGTGTACGACACCATGACGGTATTCGACAACCTGGCGTTCCCGCTGCGCAACCAGGGCATGGCCGAGGCGAAGATTCACAGCAAGGTGCAGGAAATTGCCGAAGTCCTCGACCTGCAAAACCTGCTGAGCAAAAAGGCGCGCAACCTCACCGCCGACGAAAAACAGAAAGTCTCCATGGGCCGTGGCCTGGTGCGTGACGACGTGTCGGCAATCCTGTTCGATGAACCGCTGACGGTGATCGACCCGCACCTCAAGTGGAAGCTGCGGCGCAAGCTCAAGCAGATCCACGAGCAGTTCAACATCACCATGGTCTATGTCACCCACGACCAGTTGGAGGCCTCGACCTTCGCCGACAAGATTGCGGTGATGTACGGCGGGCAAATCGTGCAATTTGGCACGCCCCGTGACCTGTTCGAACGGCCGAGCCACACCTTTGTCGGCTATTTCATCGGCAGCCCTGGGATGAACCTGATTGAGGTGCAGGCCGAGGCGGGCGGGGTGCGCTTTGCCGGCACCCATCTGCCGTTGTCCGAAGCCTTGCAGCAACGCATTGCCAACACCGATTACAAGAAATTGCAGGTGGGCATCCGCCCGGAATTCATCCACGTGTGGGACGAGCACAACCCTGACGCGCTGCAGGCCGATTTCACACACCTGGAAGACCTCGGCACCTACAAGATCATTACCCTCAACCTGGATGGCGCCGTGCTCAAGGTGCGCCTGGCCGAAGACAAACCGGTGCCCGAAGACCAGGCCTCCATCAGCTTTCCCGCGCAGTGGCTGATGGTGTACGCCGACGATTACCTGCTGGAGGTGCAGCCATGAATAAGGTGCAGAACAACAAGGCCTGGTGGCTGGTGTTGCCGGTGTTCCTGCTGGTGGCGTTCAGTGCGGTGATCCCGATGATGACCGTGGTCAACTACTCGGTGCAGGACATCTTCGACCAATCCAGCCGCTACTTTGTCGGTGCCGATTGGTACAAGCAGGTGCTGCTCGACCCACGTTTGCATGACTCGCTGCTGCGCCAGTTCATCTACTCGGCCTGCGTGCTGCTGATCGAAATCCCGCTGGGCATCGCCATCGCCCTGACCATGCCGACCAAGGGGCGCTGGTCGTCGCTGGTGCTGATCATCCTCGCCATTCCGCTGCTGATCCCGTGGAACGTGGTGGGTACGATCTGGCAGATTTTCGGCCGCGCCGATATCGGTTTGCTGGGTTACAGCCTCAACGCCCTCGGCATCAGCTACAACTACGCCGCCAACACCATGGACGCCTGGGTGACGGTGTTGGTAATGGACGTATGGCACTGGACGTCGCTGGTGGCGCTGCTCTGCTACTCAGGCCTACGGGCGATTCCGGACGTGTACTACCAGGCCGCGCGGATTGATCGTGCATCGCCCTGGGCGGTTTTCCGACATATCCAGTTGCCGAAGATGAAAAGCGTGCTGTTGATCGCGGTGATGTTGCGCTTTATGGACAGTTTCATGATCTACACCGAGCCGTTCGTCCTCACCGGCGGCGGGCCGGGTAACGCCACCACGTTCCTGAGTCAGACGCTGACCCAGATGGCTGTAGGTCAATTCGACCTGGGCCCGGCGGCCGCCTTCTCGCTGGTGTACTTCCTGATCATCCTGTTGGTGTCCTGGCTGTTCTACACCGCCATGACCCACTCCGACGCCAACCGCTGAGGCCGCCAACATGAGCAAGCGCAAGGTTATTCCGCTGCTGATCTACATCCTGTTTCTGCTGGTGCCGATCTACTGGCTGCTGAACATGTCCTTCAAGAGCAACACCGAAATCCTTGGCGGACTGACGCTGTTTCCACAGGACTTCACGCTGGCTAACTACAAGGTGATCTTCACTGACCCGAGCTGGTACACCGGTTACCTCAACTCGCTGTACTACGTAAGCCTGAACACGGTGATCTCCCTGAGCGTGGCGCTGCCGGCGGCCTATGCGTTTTCGCGCTACCGCTTCCTGGGCGACAAGCACCTGTTCTTCTGGCTGCTGACCAACCGCATGGCGCCGCCGGCGGTGTTCTTGCTGCCGTTCTTCCAGCTGTATTCGTCGATTGGTCTGTTTGACACGCATATCGCGGTGGCGCTGGCGCACTGCCTGTTCAACGTGCCGTTGGCGGTGTGGATCCTGGAGGGCTTCATGTCTGGGGTGCCCAAGGAAATCGACGAAACCGCCTACATCGATGGCTACTCGTTTCCCAAGTTCTTCGTGAAGATCTTTATCCCGTTGATCGGCTCCGGCATCGGTGTGACCGCGTTTTTCTGCTTCATGTTTTCCTGGGTAGAACTGCTGCTGGCGCGCACGCTGACCTCGGTCAACGCCAAGCCCATCGCGGCAGTAATGACGCGCACGGTCTCGGCGTCGGGTATCGATTGGGGCGTGCTGGCGGCGGCGGGGGTGTTGACTATCCTTCCCGGCATGCTGGTGATCTGGTTTGTTCGCAACCACGTGGCCAAGGGCTTTGCCCTGGGCCGGGTCTGAGGAGTCGATGATGGAATGGATGGCCTGGACCACCCCCACCGCGCTGTTCTTTGGTGCCATAGCCCTGATCCTGGCGGGCATGACCACCTGGGAATTGCGTTCGCCGAGCATCCCTCGGCGTGGTTTGTTACCGATCAGTACCACCCGTGGTGATCGTTTGTTTATCGGTCTTCTCGGCAGCGCCTACCTGCATTTGCTGGTGATCGGCGCTACCGACTGGAGCATCTGGGTGGCGTCCGCGCTCTCCCTGGTATGGCTGTTGAGTGTGATGCGTTGGGGCTGATGCCCTTGTGAATAAACAACCTGGAGGTCTCTATGTTGAATAAGAACAATAAGCTGCGACATAGCATTTCATTGGCCGCCGTACTGGCCCTCAGTGGTTTGAGCGCTTCGGCCTGGGCCGATGCGTACGAAGATGCCGCGAAAAAATGGATCGGCAGCGAATTCAAACCGTCCACCCTCACGGCTGAACAGCAGCTTGAGGAACTCAAGTGGTTTATCAAAGCGTCGGAACCGTTCCGTGGGATGAAGATCAACGTGGTGTCGGAAACCCTCACCACCCACGAGTACGAGTCCAAGGTACTGGCCAAGGCCTTCAGCGAAATCACCGGGATCAAGCTGACCCACGACCTGCTGCAGGAAGGCGACGTGGTGGAGAAGCTGCAAACCCAGATGCAGTCCGACAAGAACATCTATGACGGCTGGGTCAATGACTCGGACCTGATCGGTACGCACTTTCGCTACGGCAAGACCGAATCCATCACCGACCTGATGGCCAACGAAGGCAAGGACTTCACCTCGCCGACCCTGGATCTGAAGGACTTCATTGGCCTCTCATTCACCACTGCGCCGGACGGCAAGATCTACCAACTGCCCGACCAGCAGTTCGCCAACCTGTACTGGTTCCGCGCCGACTGGTTCGAACGCGCGGACCTGAAAGCCAAGTTCAAGGAAAAGTACGGCTATGACCTCGGTGTGCCGGTGAACTGGTCGGCCTATGAAGACATCGCCAAGTTCTTCAGCGAAGACGTCAAGGAAATCGACGGCAAACGCGTGTATGGGCACATGGACTACGGCAAGAAAGACCCGTCCCTGGGCTGGCGCTTCACCGATGCCTGGTTCTCCATGGCCGGTGGCGGCGACAAGGGCTTGCCCAACGGCTTGCCGGTGGACGAGTGGGGCATTCGCGTGGAGGACTGCCACCCGGTCGGCTCCAGCGTCACCCGTGGCGGCGACACCAACGGCCCGGCCGCCGTGTATGCCACCCAGAAATACGTGGACTGGATGAAAGCCTACGCGCCACCGGAAGCGGCGGGCATGACCTTCTCCGAATCCGGCCCGGTGCCTTCGCAAGGCAACATCGCCCAGCAGATCTTCTGGTACACCGCGTTTACCGCCGACATGGTCAAACCGGGCTTGCCGGTGGTGAATGCCGACGGCACGCCAAAATGGCGCATGGCGCCGTCGCCCGTCGGACCTTACTGGGAAAAGGGCATGAAGAAGGGCTATCAGGATGTAGGATCCTGGACCTTACTCAAGTCGACGCCTGAGAAGCAGAAACTCGCGGCCTGGCTCTACGCGCAGTTCGTGACCTCGAAAACCGTCTCGCTGAAGAAAACCATTGTCGGCCTGACGCCGATTCGTGAGTCCGACATCAACTCCCAGGCCATGACCGACATGGCGCCGAAACTGGGCGGCCTGGTGGAGTTCTATCGCAGCCCGGCCCGTACCGAATGGTCGCCGACCGGCACCAACGTGCCGGACTACCCACGCCTGGCACAACTGTGGTGGAGCAACATCGCCGCCGCCGCCAGCGGCGAGAAAACCCCGCAGCAAGCACTGGACAACCTGGCCAAGGAACAGGACGCGATCATGACGCGCCTGGAGCGCTCCAAAGTGCAACCGGTGTGCGGCCCGAAAATGAACCCCGAGCGTGACGCGCAATACTGGTTCGACCAGCCGGGCGCGCCGAAACCGAAACTGGCCAACGAGAAGCCGAAGGGCGAGACCGTGGCTTACGGCGACTTGCTCAAACAGTGGGAGGCTGCGCGCAAATAACTCTACCAGGGTAAATTGTGGTGAGCGGGCAAGCCCGCTCACTACAATCCTCGGCTGTTGGCCAAGATTCGCGCCGTATCCCGTGCCGGCGGCAACCCGAACACCCGCGCATAGTCCCGGCTGAACTGGGTCGCGCTTTCATACCCCACCTCAAACGCCGCACTGGTCACGCTGCTGGCACTGGCCACCATCAACGTGCGCGCCTGCAACAGCCGCACGCGTTTCTGGTACTGCAACGGGCTCAGGTTGGTCACCGCCTTGAAGTGCCGGTGAAATGCCGAAACGCTCATTGCAGCCTTCTGCGCCAACGCCTCCACACGAATCGGCTCGGCATAGTCACGCCGGATCCACTGGATCGCCCGACTGACCCGCGCCATGGCCGTATCCGGCGCGGCAATCTCGCGCAACATCCAGCCGTGGGGGCCTTGCAGCACGTGGTAGAGGATTTCCCGTTCATACGCGGGCGCCAAGGCGGCAATCGCCACTGGGTCGCCCATCAGGCGCAGCATGCGCACCCAGGCATCCATCAAGGCGGGCGTGACGGCCGCCACGGAGAAACCGGCTTCCTGTTCGCAACGGCCGTTGGGGGCCGGCAGGTCATTGAGCAGGGTGGTCAGCACGGTCGGATCAAGCGTCAGGCTCACCGCCAGGTAGGGTTCGCCCGTGATCGCCGGGTTCACCACGCCGACTGCGGGCAACTCGATGGACATCACAAAATACGTCGCCGGGTCGTAATGCAGCGTGCGGTCGCCCACGGTCATGCACTTACTGCCCTGCAGGATCAGGTTGATCATCGGGTCATACACCGCCGCGAGCATATGCTCGGGAATCGCCCCCTGGACCATCGCCACGCGGGGGATACCGGTCTCGGTGCGGCGGTTTTCGGCCTTGGCAGTCAAGGCGCGCAGTTCAATCAATTGAGTATTCATGGCGACCATGCTGTGCCTTCCGTTGAGCCCTGCGCAAGCAAAAAGCAGAAACAGGCAAGATTGGAGTAGGAACGGCTGCGTCTAAGAGTTGGGCGATGACTACTGTGGTCACTCAACTTTTCAGCAGTGGAGCAGGCCATGGGCGTTATCGTGATTACCGGAGGCAGCCGTGGGATCGGTGCCAGTACCGCCGAGCTGTGTGCACGTCAGGGACATGGCGTGATCCTGACGTACAACCGCAACCCGGATGCGGCACAGGCGGTGGTCCAGCGTATCGAGGCCAGCGGCGGGAAAGCCGTGGCGCTGGAATTGGATGTTGCGGCTGTCAGCACATTCCCTGTCTTCCGTGAGGCGGTGACGCACGCCCTGCAGGCCACCTGGGGCGCAAGCACCTTGAGTGGGCTGGTGAACAACGCCGGCTATGGTTTGTTCAACCCCCTTGAGTCGGTGACCGAAGCGCAGTTCGACGGCCTGTTCAACGTGCACCTCAAGGGGCCGTTTTTCCTGACCCAAACCCTGCTGCCGCTGCTGGAAGAACACGCCAGCATCGTCAACCTTACCAGCGCCACCACTCGTGTCGCGACGGCGGGCGTTGCGCCTTACGCCGCATTCAAGGGCGGCCTGGATGTGCTCACGCGCTACATGGCCAAGGAGTTCGGTGAGCGACGTATACGTGCCAACGCCGTGTCCCCCGGTGCCATACGCACCGAACTGGGCGGCGGCTTGAACGATGAATTCGAAGCCCTGCTGGCCGGGCAAACCGCCCTCGGCCGTGTAGGCGAACCGGAAGACGTGGCGCGGGTTATTGCCCTGTTGCTGTCGGAAGAAGGCCGCTGGATCAATGCCCAGACCGTCGAGGTCGCGGGCGGCTACATCATCTGAATCAGGAGGCTCCACCATGCTCGATCATCTGTTTATCTCGGTGAGCGATATCCAACGCTCGATCCGCTTCTACGAAGCCACCCTGACGCCGCTCGGCATCACCGCGCGGCATGACTACGACGGCAAGGACGGCCCGCCCGGCCATCCGGACCTGAAGGGCTTTGGCGCCCACGGCCGGATGTTCTTCTGGCTGCGCGAAGGCGTGGTGGAGGGGCGAGCGGTGCATGTGGGCTTCGTCGCCAATAACCGCGCCGAGGTGGAAAACGCCTACGCCGCCGCCCTGGCCAACGGCGCCACCGACAACGGCGCACCGGGCGCACGCCTGCACTACGACCCTAATTACTACGCGGCCAACGTGCTGGACCCGGACGGCTACAGCCTCGAATTCGTCTACAAGAACTGGCAGCACACCCCATGAAAACCCTGATGATCTACGGCGCCACCGGCTACACCGGACGCATGGCGGCGCAACACGCGAAAACACTCGGCCTCAATCTGGTGCTGGCCGGTCGCAACGCCGAGCGCCTGGCGTCCCTGGCCGCTGAGTTGGACGCGCCTTACCGCGTGTTCACGGCGGATGCCGCCCAGTTGGAAGGCATCGACGTGCTGCTCAATTTCGCCGGGCCGTTTGCCCTGACCGCCGCAGCGCTGATGCGCGCTTGTATCGCCAATGGCACTGACTACCTGGACATCACCGCCGAAATCAACGTGTACCGCCTTGCCGAACAACTCGGCGCCGAAGCGGATGTGATGTTGCTGCCCGGCGTGGGCTGGGACGTGGTGCCCACCGACTGCCTGGCCATGCACGTCGCCAGTCGTGTGCAGCAGCCGCAGTCGATAAAAATCGCCTTGCAGGTGCCCGGCGCGATGTCCCGTGGTTCGGCCATGAGTGTCAGCGAGATCCTCGGTGCCGGCGTGATGGCGCGCATCGAGGGTGAACTGGTCGCCACACCGGATGCCCAGCCTCAGCACCTGGACTTTGGCGACGGACCGGCACTGTGCGCGCCGTTGTCGTTTGGCGACCTGGTGACCGCCTGGCACTCCAGCGCCATCCCGACGATCGCCATGTACGTGCACATCACCGGCGAAGCCTTCCCTGAGGGCGACTTGTCGCTGCTGCCCGACGGCCCTACCCAAGCCCAGCGTGACGCCCACCGCGCGCGCGCCGTGGCCGAAGTCACCGGCCTCGACGGCTCGGTGGCGCGCTCGGTCATCGAGACTGTCAACGGCTACAGCTACACCCCACTGGCCGCCGTGGAAGCGGCACGCCGTGTACTCGGCGGCGAACGCCGGGCCGGTTTCGAAACCCCGGCCAAACTGTTCGGCGTGGGCTTTGCCCAGACGATTGCCGGCACCCGGATCATCGATTATTAATCGCCACAGGAATTGCCCCATGACGTCTACTGAGTTTCAAACCACCGTCGACACGTTCGCGGTGATCGACACCCTGCATCGCTTTGCGGCGGGCATCGACCAGACCGACCCGACCCTGCTGGCTTCGGCCTTCACTCAAAACGCCGTGTCGGACTTTCGTCCGGCTGCCGCCAAGGCCGGCTTTGAATACCCTGTGCTGGAAGGCCGCGACACCATCGTCGCGGCGCTGTCGGGCGCGCTCAGCCAGCTCGACACCACACACTCCGTGAGCAACGCGCGGGTGACGCTGGACGGCGACAGCGCCCGCCTGGACGCGCTGGTGGAGGCGCAACATGTGCCGCAAAGCGACCCGTCGCGGCACTACTTGATGAAGAACCGTTATGACGTTGAGTTGGTCAGGGAGGCCAGCGTCTGGCTGATCCAACGGGTGACGGTGGATAACGTCTGGCGTTCCGGTGATCCGGCGGTACTGGCGGGCGTGTAACGTTCCTGTGGTGAGCGGGGCAAGCCCGCTCACCACACAAGCTCACTCAGCACAAAAACAGCTCGCTCACCACAACAGCCTCAGGCCGGGCTTTTGAACCGGGCCGCGTCCTTCACCGGTGGCAAACCAAACAGTCGCGCATATTCGCGGCTGAACTGCGAGGCGCTTTCGTAACCCACGGTGAAGGCGATGGACGCGGCATCCAGGGTGTCGAACAGCACCAACCAACGCGCCCGCAGTAGACGCAAGCGTTTCTGGTATTGAATCGGCGTCATCGCGGTGATGGCTTTGAAATGCCGGTAGAACGCCGCCACGCTCATGTCGGTCATGGCCGCCAGCGGCTCTACGCGAAAAGGTTCGGTGTAGTGCTGGCGGATCCACTCGGTGGCGCGGCGGATCTGCGCCAGGCGACCATCGGGGCGTGCCATGTCCACCAGGGTTTCGCGCAGCGGACCCTGCAGGACCCGAAACAGGATTTCCCGCTCGATCAGGGGCGCCAGTACGGCCGCCTCGTTGGGTCGATCCATCAACCGCAGCATACGCAGCCATGCATCCAGCATTTCCTCCGACGCCTGCACCGCCGCGAACCGTTGGGTGCGCGGGCGTTCGGCGGGTTGACGCTCGTCTGCCAGCACGGCAGCAATCATCGAGGGTTCCAGGGTCAGGCTGAGCGCCAGGTAGGGCAGTGTGGGGGCCGAAGGATGGACCTGGCCGGTAGCCGGCACCTCCACCGGCACCACGAAGTAACTGGCCGGCCCGTAGGTCGCGACCTGATCGCCGATGGAGAGTGTCTTCGAACCTTGCAGCACCAGGTGCAGCATCGGCTGATACACCTGATCCGCGCACGCTTCGGCGCGCACCATCGCCACGCGAGGCAGGCCGGTGTCGGTCCATTTGTTGTCGGCGCGCATCACAAGGCGGCGCAGTTCATCCAGGTCGTCGTTCATGCAGCGACCTTGAGCCAGGTCGACGGGCAAAGCAAGCCGGCTGAGAAGAATAGGCAAGCATGGGAGAAAAACCGGCAACCGGCATTCCTATGGCGGGCCGAATACTGGTGGCAAGCGACATCACTCAACCTTGGGAAGACCAGAATCATGAAGCTCGACGGAAAAATTGCAGTGGTCACCGGTGCCTCGAAAGGCATCGGCGCAGGGATCGCAAAAGGCTTGGCGGCAGCCGGCGCGACCGTGGTAGTCAATTACGCCACCAGTCAAACCGACGCCGACGCAGTGGTTGCGCATATCCAGCAGCACGGCGGCAAAGCGATCAGTGTGCAGGCGGACATGAGTGTGGGCGCCGACGTTACGCGGCTGTTCGCAACGGTCGGTGAGCAATTCGGCAGGCTGGATATCCTGGTCAACAACGCAGGCGTCGCGGTGTTCCAGATGATTGAAGACCTGACCGAAGAGGCCTTTCACAAACAGTTCAACCTCAACGTGCTGGGCTATCTGCTGGCGGCGCGCGAAGCGGTGAAGTTGCTGGGGCAGGGCGGCAGCATCATCAACATCAGCTCGATCCTCAGCACCGACCCCTACCTGGCTTCCAGCGTGTACTCGGCCACCAAGGGCGCGGTGGACACGCTGACCTTCGCCCTGGCGCGGGAATTGGGGCCGAAGGGGATCCGGGTCAACTCGATCCTGCCGGGCCATACCAACACGCCGGCCACCGATGGCAATTTTGCCGGCGAATTTGGCCAGTCGCTGATCGCCGGTACGCCCCTTGGGCGCTTTGGTGAGCCGGAAGATATCGCGCCGCTGGCTGTGTTCCTCGCCTCCGATGAGGCTCATTGGGTGACCGGCGAATCGATCCGGGCTTCCGGTGGTGTGCGGGGTGTGGGTTACTGACGGTCTGATCCTTGCCGCACATGAGGGTGTGCGGCAAACAACTCTACCAGCCACTCCACAAACACCCGCACCCGTGCACTCAGATGCTGGTTGGGCATGTACACCACCGACAATGGATTGGGCGCCGCTGACCATTCGTGTAGCACCGGCACCAGTGCGCCCGAATCGATGTACGGTTGCACCATGAAGCGCAACGTGTGGAGTATTCCCAGTCCGGCCAGGCCTGCCGCCAGGTAGGCGTTGCTGTCGTTGACCGCCACGAAATGCCGACCCTCCACCGCAACTTTTTCCTCTCCGTGTGACAATTCCAGTCTGTTTTGCTTGCCGCTGCCGGGGAAAAAATAGCGCACCAGCGTGTGGCCCTCTTCCAGTTCTGCAGGGTGGCTGGGTATCCCGTGGGCTGCCAGGTAAGTCGGTGTGGCACAGGTGACAAAGTCCAGGCTGCCCAAACGTCGTGTGATCAATGCCGAATCTGCCAAGTGCCCACCCCGGATCACGCAGTCGATGCTTTCACTGGCCAGGTCGGCGGTACGGTCGCTGGCGCCGATATCGATCTGGATCTGCGGATAACGCGCATGAAAATCGCGCAGGGCCGGGATCACCAGCAACGTGGCGATGGAAGTGCCCATGTCGATTCGAAGCCTGCCACTGGGCTGGTTGCGGGATACGGCCATGTCTGACTCGGCTTCCAGCCAATGGTCCAGCACTCGGCTCATGCGGGCATGATAGGCGCTGCCTTCCGGGGTCAGCGTCACCGTGCGGGTGGTGCGGTTGAGCAACCTCACCTGCAAGTGAGACTCCAGCGCCTGCATCATCTTGGTCACGGCATTGGGGTGCACCTGCAACTGTGCGGCGGCTTTGACAAAACTGCCGGTCTCCACGATGCGTAGAAACGCCTGTACGGCCTGGAAGTAGTCCATGGAGTCTCGCAGATTGTCACTGGTTGAGTGATACGGAATACAGAAATGCAGCGTTTATCACTTAAGTTGAAGAGATTACCTTGATTTACGGTTCGCAACCCGTGAATCGACCGTTTTTCAAGGAATCACCATGACCCAGTCTCTCAAAGGTAAAGTCGCATTGGTCACCGGTGCGTCTCGCGGTATCGGCGCCGCCATCGCCCTGCGCCTGGCCGCTGAAGGTGCAGACGTTGCGTTCAGTTACTCCCGCTCCGCCGAGCGTGCGCAGGCCGTGTTGCGTGGGATCAAGGCCTATGGGGTGAAGGGGCTTGCCGTCGCGGCGGATCAAGCTGATGGTGGGGCGGTCGCCGCATTGGTCAGGACCGTGCATGAACACTTCGGGCGCCTGGATATCCTGGTCAACAGCGCCGGCGTCTTTAGCATGGGTGTGGTGGGCGATCCCACGGCCGATACAGTCGCTTTGGACCGCCAGCAAGCGATTAACCTGAATGGCGTGGTGGCCGCAGTACGCGCTGCCGTGCCGCTGATGGCCGATGGCCGATGGCGGTCGCATCGTATCGATCGGCACCATGTTTGCCAGTCGAGTACCTTTTGCCGGTGTCGGGGACTATGCCGCCAGCAAGGCAGCCGTGGCGGCGTACGGCCGCGCCTGGGCACGGGACCTGGGGCCGCGCGGGATCACGGTCAACACCGTGCAGCCGGGGCCCATCAATACCGAAATGAACCCCGAAACCAGCGACATGGCGCCGCTGGTCAAGCAGATGACCGCATTGGGTCGTTATGGCCAGCCGGAAGAAATCGCCGGTGTGGTGGCGTTTTTGTCCGGTGCGGACGCCGCCTATATCACCGGTGCCACGCTGAATGTCGACGGCGGGCAGAACAGCTGATCATGCCGCCTGCGGTTGAACCTGCAACACCCCCTCTACCTCCTTGACCAACCCACTGGCCAAAAACAGCGGTGCCAGGCGTTTGTGCAGTTGCGGTTCGACAAACTCCTTCACCGTGTCCAGTGCCAGCACACCGCTCAATGGCAGCTCGGCCTTGGTGTACGACAACCAGGCTTTCTTCAACGCTTGCAACACATCGCTGCCCGCCGTGGTGGCAAAACGGCGATGGGTGGATTTGCCGTCGAAGGTAAAGGTGTGCTGGAACTCATAGCCAGTTTCATTCCCTTGGCTGGCCGTGCAGCGGATGCAACTGCATGGGCCGTCGCCGAAGGCGCTGCGCAGGTAGGCGTTGAAGTCCACCACGGGTTTGAGTGACAGGCGCTTATCCACCTCGAACAGGTCCCCGGTCATTTTTTCGTCAGTGTTCAACGTCCATTTCCTCGCAGGTTCGGCAGTTTTTCAAAGCGCGGCACAATACCAGCCGCGCACGCCCCATGGGGATTTTTTGCGCGAACGGTGCTCGCCGGAGTGGGGACGTCCATTCGCCAATGGCCTTGTTAGAGTTTCCTCATCAACTTCTGGAGCGAACTTATATGAGCACGCAAACTTCCATCTATAAACACGGTGTTGCCTGGGAAGAGGACCATGGGGTCGCCCAAGGTTATAGCGTCAACGGCACGATCTTTATCTCCGGGCAGTTTTCCCACACGCTGGAAGGTGAATTCGTCGATGGTGATGCGGCCGCACAAACCCGCAAGACCCTGGAGAATCTCGACCATGTGTTGGCAGGTTTTGGCATCGGTCGGAACAACCTTGCCGCGGTGGATATTTTCCTGGTGCACGCCAAGCGGGATTTCGACGCGGTGGTCGCGGTCTGGAAAGACTACATCGGCACGCACCGCCCGGCAGCGACATTGGTGGGCGTGAATTACCTGGCCTCGGATGCGCAGATCGTCGAAATCAAGGCCGTGGCTCACGCAGATTGATCAGCCGGGCAGATGTTCGGCCAGCAGGTCGATAAAGCGGCGTACACGGGGTTCCAGGTAGCGCTTGCTCGGGTACATCGCCATGATCTCCACGTCGCCGGCGTCCAACTCGGGCAGTATCGCTACCAGGCGCCCGCTGGCCAGGTCGTCGGCGATCACGAAGTCTGGCAACTGGGCAATGCCCATGCCCGCTACGGCGGCGTCGCGCAGGGCTTCGCCGCTGTCCAGGCGTACCCGGCTGCGTCCCGGCGCCTTGAACCACTCACCTTGCTTGTCGCGAAAACGCCAGCTCAGCTTGCGCGTGCGGCTGCTGAAATACAGGCAGTCGTGCTGTACGAGGGCATCGGTGTCACGGGGCAATCCGCGTTCGGCGACGTAGGCAGGGGATGCGCACAGTACCGCCTGATAGCGCGCGATCACACGCGAAACCAGCTGTCGGTCGGCGTGTTCGCCGCCGATGCGGATGGCCAGGTCGAAGCCGTCCTCGATGATGTCGGCCATGCGGTCGCTGAAACTCACTTCTACCTGCACGTCAGGCCAGGTTTTCAAGTACGTGTCCAGCAGCGGCAGCACGACACGGCGCCCGAAGGCATCGGGTAGGGTCAGGCGCAGCAAGCCGCGGGGCGTCCCGCTAGGCTGGCCGATGCTGTTTTGCGCTGTGTCGACGGCAGCCAGTATCTGCAAGCCCTGGTCGTACAGCGCACGACCTTCATCGGTCAGGCTCAGGGTGCGCGTGGTGCGGTTGAGTAAGCGTACGCCCAGGTTGTCCTCTAGGCGTGTGACGGCTTTGCCGGCCGCCGAGCGGGTCAGCCCCATGGTCTGGCCGCCCGCGACAAAACTGGCAGCGTCGACTACGGCCATGAAAATCAGCATTTCATTGAGGTTGGTACGCAGCATCGGGTCACTCGTGGCGGCGGGGCAGATGCGCAATATAGCAGCTCGGTTATGTAGAAAAACGGCATAAGAATAGATTTATATATTCTTTTCCTGTCTTAAAAATCGTGACTACCCTCGCTCACCTTCTCAACAGTGCGGCAGACTTTCCATGACCCTCAAGCGCTCCTCCCTGACTCTCCTGGCGGCCTCGCTGGCTGCCGCAAGCGCTTTGCTCACCTCCGGTGCCCAGGCTGAAGGCAAGATCAGCATCGCCCAGCAATTCGGGATCGGCTACCTGATCCTCGACGTGGTGCGCGACCAGCACCTGATCGAAAAGCACGGCAAGGAACAGGGCCTGGACATCCAGGTGGAGTGGAACAGCATTTCCGGCGCCACGGCGATGAATGAGTCGCTGCTGGCGGGTGCGTTGGACGTGGTCTCGGCCGGGGTGCCGCCGATGCTCACCCTGTGGGACCGCACCCAGGGCAAGCAGAACGTCAAGGCCATCGCTTCCCTTGGCTCGATGCCCAACTACCTGCTGACTAACAACCCCAACGTGAAGACTCTCAAGGACTTCACCGAAAAAGACCGCATCGCCGTGCCCGCCGCCGGCGTGGGTTTCCAGTCGCGCACCTTGCAGATCGAGACCGCCAAGCAGTTCGGCGACGCCAACTACAAGAAGTTTGACGACATCTCCATCAGCCTGGCTCACCCCGACGCGACCGCCGCGCTGATTGCCGGCGGCTCGGAGATCAATTCGCACTTCTCCAGCCCGCCGTTCCAGTACCAGGAACTGTTGAATCCCAACGTGCACAAGGTGCTCAGTTCCTACGACATCCTGGGCGGGCAGGCGACGTTCAACGTGCTCTACACCACGCAGAAATTCCACGACGAAAACCCCAAGACCTACAAAGCGTTCTATGACGCGCTGGCCGAGGCCGAGACCATTATCAAGGCCGACAAACCGGCTGCGGCCAAGGCCTATATTCGCGTAGAACAGTCGAAGTTGCCGTTGGACCTGGTTGAAAAAATCGTTCAGGACCCGGAAATCGACTTCACCATCGTGCCGCAGCGCACTTACATCTACGCCGAAAAATTGCAGGAGCTCGGTGTGCTGAAAAACAAGGCCGCCAGTTGGAAGGACTACTTCTTCGAAGAAGCCCATGGCGGCAATGGCAGCTAATCGGCAATCAAGCTGCGCTTGATCCAGTCATACAAGTCATTTCCCTCGCTCGACAATTCACTGTTGGCCCGCCGGCACAGGTAGTACTGGCGGCCATCATTGACCTCCCGTTCAAACAACTTTACCAATTCGCCACTGGCTACCAGGGGTGCCACCAACGGCTCGCGCAGCAAGGCGCAGCCGAGGCCGGTGAGCGTGGCGGTGAGCGCCAGTTGGCCGTCTTCCAACAACAGCCCATTCAGCGCCGTGGTGTCCACGTCGGCCGCTTCGAACCACTGGCCCCAGGTGCCGCGTTCTTCGTCGTGCAGCAGTGGCAGTTGGCTCAACGCCTCGGGCGAGTCGATGGGGCCATGTTGCGCCAGGAAATCGCGGCTGCAATAGGGCGTCACCGCGCCGGAGATCAGCGGCTCACTGTGATAACCCGGCCAATGCCCGGTGCCGAAGCGGATCGACAGGTCGGCCGCATCGCTGGGGTAACTGCGGTGGTTGGCGTAGGTCACGTTGATGTCCAGCGCCAGGTGGTCCTTCAGAAAGTCCGCCAGGCGCGGGATGAACAGGTTGATGCCAAACAGCGGGATCAGGCTGATGGTCACCTGGCGCGTGGCGCTTTTTTCGCGCACGTGCTCGGTGGCGCTGCGCAGTACGGCGAAGGCCGAACGAATCGCGCGGTAGTACTCGCGGCCTTCATCGGTGAGTACCAGGTTGCGGCCCTGACGCAAGGTCAGTGGCTGTTGCAGGAAATCTTCCAGCAAGTGCAATTGATGGCTGATGGCCGAGGCGGACACGTCCAGCTCGCGCGCGGCGGCATTCACGCCGCCATGGCGCGCGAACGCTTCGAAGGTGCGCACGGCACGCAGGGGAGGGTCGTTGGCTAATTGTTCTGATTTATTCATGTGTTGAATTAAATACTAACTTTTAATCTGAATAAAGAGCCATAAGTGCCGTGTTTTTGGCATAAAAGGCCTGTTATTCGTTTGATATATGCATATGACTTTCTGATATTTGATAAAAACAGAATAGATGCTTAGTGTGCCGCCCTTGCACGCACTGAGGTTTCTGGTCCTGATGGATGGGTTTATCCAACAACTGCTCAATGGTTTGATGACGGGCAGTCTCTACGCGCTGGTGGCCCTGGGTTACACCATGGTCTATGGCATTTTGCGCATCATCAACTTTGCCCACGGCGACGTGTTGATGATCGGCGCGTTGGTGGGGTTGTCGGTGATCCGCCTGGTGCAGGCCGCCTGGCCTGCGCTGCCGCCAGTACTGGTGCTGCTCTGTGCAACCGTGGTGGCCATGGCGTTTTGCGCGGTACTCGCGGTGGTCATTGAACGCGTCGCCTATCGCCGCCTGCGCCATGCTCCGCGCCTGGCGCCCCTGATCAGCGGGATTGGCGTGTCGCTGTTGCTGCAAACCATCGCCATGCTGGTCTGGACCCGTAACCCGCAGATGTTCCCGCAACTGCTGCCGCTGGCGCCGATTGAAGTGTTGGCCGGAGCCTCGGCGCACCCGGCGATTACCAACGTCACGGCGTTGACCACCATCGCCATCGCCTTGTCGGTGATGGTTGCGCTGCTGGTGCTGGTGGAGCGCACGCGCTTCGGCCGGGCCATGCGTGCCGTGGCGGAAAACCCCCAGGTCGCCAGCCTGATGGGCATCAGCCCCAATCGGATTATCGTGATCACCTTCGCCATCGGCGGCGCCCTGGCAGCACTCGCCGGGATCATGATGGCCAGCAACTATGGCAGCGCGCATTTCTACATGGGCTTTTTGCCTGGCATCAAAGCCTTCACTGCCGCGGTGCTGGGCGGTATCGGCAACCTCAAGGGCGCCATGCTCGGCGGCCTGCTGCTGGGGCTGATCGAAGCCCTGGGCACCGGTTACCTGGGCGCGGCCACCAACGGCGTGTTCGGCAGTAATTACCAGGATGTGTTCGCCTTTATCGTGTTGATCGCGGTGCTGGTGTTCCGTCCTTCCGGGCTGTTGGGCGAACGTTTGGCGACCCGCGCATGATCCAGTCTCTGTCTCCCAACAAGCGTGCGAGTCTCGGCTTGCTGCTGTTCGCCTTGGCCCTGGTATTGGCGCCTTGGATCGTCGGGCATGCCGGCGGCAACACCTGGGTGCGTACCCTGGACTTTGCCCTGCTGTACATCATGCTCGCCCTCGGCCTGAACATCGTGGTTGGCTACGCCGGGCTGCTGGACATGGGCTTCATCGCGTTTTACGCGGTGGGTGCCTATCTGGCAGCGTTGCTCTCGTCACCCCATTTGCTGCAACAGTTCCCGGCATTGGCCGCGCTGTTGCCGGCAGGGATGCACACCTCGATCTGGCTGATCTTGCCGTTGGGCGCACTGCTCGCTGCCGGTTGCGGCGTGGTGCTCGGCGCGCCGACCCTGCGCCTGCGCGGCGATTACCTGGCCATCGTGACCCTGGGCTTTGGCGAAATCATTCGCATCCTGCTGCGCAACCTTGATCGCCCGGTGAATCTCACCAACGGGCCTAAAGGCATTGCCCAGGTCGATCCGGTCAACCTGCTGGGCGTGAACCTCGGTCGCACCCAGGAGCTATTCGGCCTGCGCCTGCCGTCGGTCTACCTCTATTACTACCTGTTTGCTGCGCTGGTGGTGCTGATTCTGTTTGCCTGCATCCGCCTGGAGCGCTCGCGCATCGGCCGCGCCTGGGTGGCGATCCGTGAAGACGAAGAGGCGGCCCAGGCCATGGGCGTGAATACCGTGCGCCTCAAGCTGTTGGCGTTTGCCATCGGTGCGGCGTTCGGCGGGGTGAGCGGGGCGCTGTTCGCGTCGTTCCAGGGTTTTGTTTCGCCGGAGTCCTTCACCCTCAACGAGTCCATCGCCGTGTTGGCCATGGTGGTGCTGGGTGGCATGGGCCATATCCCCGGCGTGATCCTCGGCTGCGTGTTGCTGGCGGCCTTGCCCGAAGCCTTGCGCGCGAGCATGGGGCCACTGCAACAGGCGCTGTTCGGCCAGGTGCTGGTGGACCCGGAAATCATCCGCCAGTTGTTCTACGGCCTGGCGCTGATCCTGGCGATGCTCTACCGACCGGCCGGGCTGTGGCCCAAAGGAGTGGCACGATGAACGCACCCCTGTTGCAGATAGACCAGGTCAACAAGCACTTCGGCGGCGTTGCGGCGCTGACCGATGTGAGCCTGAGCATCCAGCCCGGTGAGATCTACGGGTTGATCGGCCCGAACGGCGCGGGCAAGACCACGTTCTTCAATGTGATGACCGGCTTGTACACCCCGGATTCCGGGCGCTTCCAGCTGGATGGCCGTGACTACCAGCCCACCAGCGTGCATCAGGTGGCCGAGGCCGGCATCGCCCGTACGTTCCAGAATATCCGCCTATTCAATGCCATGAGCGCCCTGGAAAACGTGATGGTCGGGCGCCATGTGCGCACCCGCAACGGCTTGTGGGCGGCGTTGAGTCGTCACCGCCGCGCGCAGGAAGAAGAGACGCAAACCCGCGCCCATGCCCATCGTTTGTTGGCGTATGTAGGCCTGGCCGGTTTTGCCCACTACCGTGCCGACAGCCTCAGCTACGGCCATCAACGCCGCCTGGAAATCGCCCGCGCCCTGGCCACCGAGCCACGCTTGCTGGCCCTGGATGAACCGGCGGCAGGCATGAACGCCAGCGAGAAAGTGCAACTGCGCGGCCTGCTGGAAAAGATCCGCGACGACGGCCACACGCTGTTGCTGATCGAACATGACGTCAAGCTGGTGATGGGCGTATGCGACCGCATCAGCGTGCTCGACTACGGCCAGGTCATCGCCGTCGGCCCACCCGCCGAAGTGCGTCAGCATCCGGCGGTGATCCAGGCCTATCTGGGAGCCAGTGCGCATGTCTGAAGCCTTGTTGAACGTCGAGGGCTTGCAGGTGCGCTACGGCGCCATCGAAGCCGTCAAATCCCTGGACCTGCATATCGCTGAAGGCGAGCGTGTCACGCTGATCGGCGCCAATGGCGCGGGCAAGTCCTCCAGCCTCAAGGCCTTGACCGGCTTGCTGCCGGCGGCCAAGGGGTCGATCCATTTTGCCGGGCGATCGATTCTCGGCCAGGCCCCGGAACACCTGCTGCGCCAGGGCATCGCCATGGTCCCTGAGGGCCGTGGGATTTTCGCGCGCATGAGCGTGTTGGAAAACCTGCAGGCTGGCGCCTTTTTGCGCCGCGATAACGAGCAAGTACGGCGCGAAATGCGCCAGTTGTTCGAACACTTCCCGCGCCTGGAAGAACGCCTGCACCAGTCCGCCGGCCTGCTGTCCGGTGGTGAGCAACAGATGCTCGCCCTGGCCCGTGCGCTGTTGTCACGCCCGCGCTTGTTGATCCTGGACGAACCGTCCATGGGCTTGGCACCGATCATGGTCGAGAAGATTTTCCAGGTGATCGACGACGTCTGTCGCCAGGGCATGACCCTGTTGCTGGTGGAACAGAACGCACGGCTGGCGCTGCAAGTCACCGACCGTGCCTACGTGATGGACACCGGGCGCATCACCTTGACCGGCCCTTCCCAGGATTTACTTGAACACCCCGAGGTGCGCAGTGCTTACCTTGGTGAATAAAACCATGACGCTACCGGACGCCCGGCGTGTTCCGACCCGCCCGACACTTAGCAGGAATAACCCATGAACACCTTGAAGAAAACCGCATTGATCGGCCTGGCCCTGAGCAGCCTGGCCAGCGCCGTGGCCCAGGCCGACCAGACTGTGTTGATCGGCCTCGCCGGCCCGCTCACTGGCCCGTCGGCCCGGATCGGCAAGGACCTGGAAAACGGTGCGCAACTGGCCATCGACCAGGCCAACGCCAAGCACCCGAAAATCAACGGTGAAGCCGTGACCTTCAAGCTGGTGTCCGAAGACGACCAGTCCGACCCACGCACCGCCGTCACCGTGGCCCAGCGCCTGGTGGACGAAGGCGTGGTGGGCGTGGTCGGCCACTGGAACACCGGCACCAGCATCCCGGCGGCACGGGTTTACCATGACGCGGGCATCGCCCAGGTGGCGCCGGTGGCTACCGGTCACGCTTACACCCAGCAAGGGTTCGACACCAGTTTCCGCATCATGGGCCATGACGACGATGGTGGTCAGGTCGCCGGCGACTACGCCCTGAAAACCCTCAAGGCCCAGCGTATCGCCGTGATCGACGACCGCACCGCGTTTGGCCAGGGCCTGGCGGACCAGTTCGTCAAATCCATTGAAGCCGGTGGCGCCAAGGTGGTGTCCCGCGAATACGTGGACGACAAGACCATCGACTTCAGCGCCGTGCTGACCAATATCCGTAGCCAGAACCCGGACCTGATCTTCTTCGGCGGCGTCGACGCCCAGGCCGCGCCGTTGGCCCGTCGCATCAAGCAACTGGGGATCAAGGCGCCGCTGGCGGGCGCCGGTGGTTTCGTCAGCCAGACCTTCCTGCAATTGGCGCAGAACGAAGGCGAAGGCGTGATCGCCCTGGAGCCGGGCCTGGCGATTGCGCAGATGCCAGGCGGCAAGGCGTTCGAGCAAGCTTACAAGGAACGCTACAAAACCAACATCGAACTGCACGCGCCGTTCGCCTACGACGGTGTGGGGGTGTTGGTGGCGGCTATCGAGAAAGCAGATTCGGTGGACCCGCAGAAATACCTGCCGGTGCTGCGCGCCATCAGCTATGAGGGCGTGACCGGCACCATCGCCTTTGACGGCGAAGGCAACTTGAAGAAACCGACGTTCACCGTTTACCAGGTCAAGGCCAATCAATGGCAGCCGGTGAGCGTGGCAGGCGGTCAATAATCGTATTGTCGGGTGCCTGCCGGGCACCCGATTCTGTGGAGCTGATGGAGGCACACAATGAGCAAACTGGAAGGTGAACTGGGCATCCTCGCCCGGCGGCGCATCGAGGCCGAAATCATCAAGCCGATCTACGAGATCCTCAAGCGCGAACAGGGCAAGGACTTTGCCGCTGCCGTGATCGGTGAAGCCGTGGGCAATGCCGCGATCCAGGCCGGCAAGCATTTTGCGTCGCTGGAAGAGCAGGGCGCCGACCTCAAGAGTTTCGTGGAGCTGCAAGTGCTGTGGGAGAAGGACGACGCGCTGAAGGTCGAGATCATCGCCAGTGACGCCGAGCACTATGACTACGACGTCAAGCGCTGCCGCTACGCCGAGATGTACCACGATATGGGCCTGGGCGAGATCGGCCATCTGCTGTCGTGCAACCGTGACGAGCTGTTTATCGTCGGCTACAACCCGGACATCCAGTTGACCCGCACCCAGACCATCATGGGCGGCGATCACCGTTGTGACTTCCGCTATCGGGCCAAACCCCATGAGTAAGCTGGCGCGTGTGAACGGCGAACGCCTGTGGGCTTCGCTGATGGAAATGGCGCAGATCGGCGCCACCGAAAAAGGCGGCGTATCACGCCTGGCGCTGACCGACGAAGACCGCCGTGGCCGCGACCTGTTCGTGCAGTGGTGCGAGGCGGCCGGTTGCAGCATTCGCGTGGATGCCATGGGCAATATCTTCGCCCGTCGCGCGGGGCGCTTCGACGATTTGGCCCCGGTGATGACCGGTTCCCACGGCGATTCCCAGCCCTTTGGCGGCAAGTACGACGGCATCTACGGTGTGCTTGCGGGCCTGGAAGTGCTGCGCACCCTGAATGACCTGGGTATCGAGACCGACCGGCCCATCGAAGTGGTCAACTGGACCAACGAAGAAGGCTCACGCTTTGCGCCGGCGATGATTTCGTCGGGCGTCTACGCGGGCGTGTTTGACCTGGAATACGGGCTGTCCCGTGAAGACAAAGCCGGCGTGACCATTGGCCAGGCGCTGCAGCAAATCGGCTACGCTGGCCCCGAGCCGGTGGGCGGCCAAGCGATCCACGCCGCGTTTGAACTGCATATCGAACAAGGCCCGATCCTCGAAGCGCAGGGCATTACCATCGGCGTGGTCACCGGCGCCCAGGGCCAGCGCTGGTATGAAGTGGAACTGAGCGGCCGCAGCGCCCACGCCGGCACCACGCCCATGGATCATCGCCTGGATGCCTTGCTCGGTTTTGCCCGGGTGGTCGAGGCCGTCAACGGGTTGGGCCTGGAGCAGGGCGCCGAAGGGCGGGCCACGGTGGGCATGGCGAATATCTTCCCCAACTCACGCAACGTGGTGCCGGGGCGGGTGTTTTTCAGTGTGGAATTCCGTCACCCGGACGAAGCGGTCTTGGCACGCCAGGACCAGCAGTTGCGCGATGCCGTGGCGCAGATTGCCGACGGCATTGGCTTGCAGCACAGCGTGAAGCAGATCTTCCAGTACGCGCCGATTGCCTTTGACGCAGGCTGTGTCGAGGTCGTGCGGGCGTCGGCGCAGGCGTTGGGCTATAGCCATCGGCCGATGATTTCCGGCGCCGGGCACGATGCCTGCTACCTGAACCAGGTGGCGCCGACGGCGATGATCTTTGTGCCGTGTGTGGATGGGTTGAGCCATAACGAGGCGGAAGAAATTTCCCAGGAATGGTCGACGGCGGGGGCGGATGTATTGCTCCAGGCGATGCTGGCGAAGGCTTCTGCCTAGCGAAAGAACTCACCCGGCGTCGCCTCGAACTGCTGGCGAAATGCATTGATAAACGCCGAGGTGGATTCATACCCACACCCCAAGGCCACATCCGTCACTCGCTCGCCCTGCTCCAGGGCGGGCAGGGCGGTGAGCAATCGCAAACGCTGGCGCCACGCCCGAAAGGTCAGCCCGGTGTCGCTCAGGAACAAGCGGCTGAGGGTCTTCTCGCTCACTCCCAGCTTCTGACTCCACTGGCCCAAGGTGGTCTGCTGCTCCGGGTGTGAGTTCAAGCTGCGGTAGATCTGGCGTAAACGCGGGTCCAGCGGCAGCGGCAGCATCAAGTCGACTTGCGGCGCCGCCGCCAGTTGGTCCAGCACCACTTGGGCCAAACGCCCATCTGGCCCATCCTCGGTATATTCCACCGGCAATTCGCTGAAACTGCGGATCAACTCCCGCAGCAAACTGCTTACCTCCAGCACATGGCAGCGCTCATCCGCCCAGGCGGTGACGCTGCAATCCAGGTACAGGCTGCGCATCTCCGTGTGGGGCGAGCTGAACACGCGGTGCGGCATACCGGCCGGAATCCACACCGCGCGCTGAGGCGGCGCGACGAAGCGGCCGACACTGGTCTGGATTTCCAGCACCCCGGAAATCGCGTAGGACAATTGCACCCACGGGTGGCTGTGGCGACGGGTCAGCGCACGATTGGGCAAGGATTCGGTGCGTCCGTACACCGGCCGTGGCAGGCTGGAAAGCCCAGGCACACTGCGGCGGACGGTCTTGTCATGTCCTTTAGGCGGCATTTACTGGCTCATTGGCGTTAGTCGGTAACAAGCCGTTACGTTAGAGTCGCGACGACGCTCTTGGCAACCCCCGGAAGATCCTGCTTATGACTCGCCCCCGTTTTCTGCCCGACAACTTCACTCTGACGCTGATCGCCACGGTGATCCTCGCTTCCCTGCTGCCCGCCAGCGGCCAGACCGCCGTGGCCTTCGGCTGGGTCACCAACCTTGCGATAGCGCTGCTGTTCTTCCTGCACGGCGCCAAGCTGTCGCGCCAGGCAATTGTTGCCGGTGCCGGGCATTGGCGCCTGCATCTATTGGTGTTCAGCCTGACCTTTGTGCTGTTTCCGTTGCTGGGCCTTGCGCTCAAACCGGTGCTGTCGCCGCTGATCGGTAAAGACCTGTACATGGGCATGCTCTACCTCTGCGCCCTGCCGGCCACGGTGCAATCGGCAATTGCGTTTACGTCGCTGGCGCGGGGCAATATCCCGGCGGCGATTTGCAGTGCGGCGGCGTCCAGCCTGTTCGGGATCTTCCTCACGCCGTTGCTGGTGACCCTGTTGCTCAACGTGCACGGCGAGGGTGGTTCGACCGTCGACGCGATCTTGAAAATCAGCGTGCAATTGCTGCTGCCATTCATCGCCGGGCAAATCGCCCGTCGTTGGATCGGTGAGTGGGTCGGCCGCAATAAATCCTGGCTGAAGTTCGTTGATCAGGGCTCGATTCTGCTGGTGGTCTATGGCGCGTTCAGCGAAGCGGTCAACGAAGGCATCTGGCACCAGATCCCGTTGTGGGAGCTGGGTGGGTTGGTGGTGGCGTGCTGCGTGTTGCTCGCCTTGGTGCTGGTGGCCTCGACCGTGTTGGGCAAGGCCTTTGGCTTCAATCAGGAAGACCGCATCACCATCCTGTTCTGTGGTTCGAAGAAGAGCCTGGCAACCGGTGTGCCGATGGCTCAGGTGTTGTTCGCCGGGGCAACCATGGGCGTGCTGATTTTGCCGCTGATGCTGTTCCACCAGGTTCAGCTGATGGTCTGCGCGGCGTTGGCCCAGCGTTATGCCAAGCGGCCGGAAAGCATTCCAGAAATGATGGGGCAGGTGGATCCTTGATCTACGTCACAGCCTTTGCCGAATAAGCTCAAGTAAACGCCGGGCCAGACGACTACCTTCTTAACTACCCAAGAAGGAGCGTCGACATGAACGTTAAACGTTTGTCACTGGTTACCGGCGTTCTTGCGGTATGGGCGGGGGCTTGCCTGGCGGCGCCCTCAGGCGTCATTCAATTTCACGGCAGTATTGTCGAGCCCAGTTGTCATGCGGCTGCGCCAGGCGGGTCGACGCTGGAATTCAAGGGCTGCCCCCAGGCCCTGCGTGGCAGCCAGTTGGCGGTGCAACCGGTGCGCACGGTGAAGGCGCTGGGCACTGCGCAGGCTAACGTCAAGTTAGTCGCCGACAGCCGTGATGGGCGCTATTACGACCAACGGTATGTGCTGGTGGACGCCCTCGGCAAGCCTATTCAATCGGGGGCCTACGTGGTTACCCTGAGCGCGCCGTGATGGGGTTGAGGTTGTTTTGAGCCGGATCGGCGTCAACAGCCGCGCCAGAAACCTATAGAATGCTCGGCGGCGGCGCTTGTCCTGGGTGGCCGTCTGATCATCGTCCGAGTACCGCGCCCTTCAATGAGCATTTCAGCCGCAACGCCCCAAGCCAACTGGCAACCGGTCATCGCCCTCGCGTTGGCCGCCTTTGTGTTCAATACCACCGAATTCGTGCCCGTCGGGCTGCTCAGCGCCATCGGTGCCAGCTTCGACATGCCCGTGTCCAGCGTCGGCCTGATGCTCACCATCTACGCCTGGATCGTGTCCCTGACCTCGCTGCCGGTGATGCTGCTGACCCGCAACGTCGAGCGGCGCAAGCTGCTGATCGTGCTGTTTTGCATGTTTATCGTCAGCCACATTCTCTCCAGTGTCGCCAACAGCTTCGGCCTTTTGATGATCAGCCGCATTGGCATTGCCTTGTCTCACGCCTTGTTCTGGTCGATCACCGCGTCCCTTGCAGTGCGCCTGGCGCCGGAAGGCAAGCAGGTGCAAGCCCTCGGTCTACTGGCTACCGGTACTTCTTTGGCGATGGTATTGGGGATTCCACTGGGCCGCCTGCTGGGTGAAGCCATGGGCTGGCGCACCACGTTCCTGGTGATCGGCGCATTCGCCGCCGCCCTGGTGTTCTGGCTGGCGCGCACCTTGCCGCTGCTGCCGAGCCAGAACTCCGGCTCCTTGCGCAGCCTGCCGCTGCTGTTCAAGCGCCCGGCGCTGGTGGCGTTGTACGTGCTCACCGCCATGACCGTGACCGCGCAGTTCACTGCCTACAGCTACATCGAACCCTTCGTCGAAGGCGTCGCCGGCATGAGCGGCAGCGCGGTCACCCTGATCCTGCTGGTGTTCGGCGGCGCCGGCATCATCGGCTCGCTGCTGTTCAGCCTGGTGCACCGATTCAACCCGCACCTGTTCGTGGTCGGCGCGGTATTCATCCTCGCCGCGTGCCTGGCGCTGCTGCTGCCGTTGAGTGGTGCAGAATCCTATCTGGTGGTGTTGAGCGTGTTCTGGGGCATGGCGATCATGGGCTTTGGCCTGGCGATGCAATCCAAGGTACTGGTGCTGGCGCCGGATGCAACCGACGTGGCCATGGCGATGTTTTCCGGCATCTACAACATCGGCATCGGCGGCGGCGCCCTGATGGGCAGTTGGGTCGGCAGCCAGTTTGGCTTTGCCTGGATCGGCGCGGCGGGCGGGTTGCTCGCGGCGCTGGCGTTGATTGGCTATTGCCTGGCGATCCGCCGGTTTGGGCAAGGTGTCGTAACCCGATAAAAAAGGACAAGGCTTACACAGCAATTTGATACCCATTGCTACCGTCCCCCACGACCGCCCACGGTCTGTGGTGACGGCACTTGAACAGCAATGGAGTCGATTGTGCAAAAGCGTTTGACCGCCGAGTTTATCGGTACTTTCTGGCTGACGTTTGGCGGCTGTGGCAGCGCCATCCTGGCGGCGGCTTTCCCGGAACTGGGCATTGGGTTTGTCGGCGTTTCGCTGGCGTTCGGGCTCACGGTGCTGACCATGGCCTATGCGGTGGGTGGGATTTCGGGTGGGCATTTCAACCCGGCGGTGACCCTGGGTTTATGGGCCGGGCGGCGTGTGGCGGGCGGGGATGTGCTGCCGTATATCGCGGCGCAAGTTGCCGGTGCGATGGGGGCGGCGGCGGCTTTGTACCTGATTGCCAATGGGCAGCCGGATTTTACAGTGGGTGGTTTTGCCGCCAACGGTTATGGTCCATTGAGCCCTGGCCACTTCGACATGAAGGCCGCGCTGCTCGCAGAGTTCATCGCCACGTTTTTCTTCTTGTTCATCATCATGCGTGTGACCGCACCGGGCGCGGTGCCTGGTTTTGCGCCGATTGCGATTGGCTTGGCGCTGGCGCTCATTCACCTGGTGTTGATCCCGGTGACCAATACCTCGGTGAACCCCGCACGCAGCACCGGGCCGGCGTTGTTTGCCGGGGGCGAGTACCTGGCGCAGCTTTGGCTGTTCTGGCTGGCGCCGATGGTGGGCGGGGTGATGGGGGCCTTGGCGGCGCGTTCGTTGGGTGAGGACGATAAAAAAACGCCCGCCTAAACATCATCGGCGGGCGCTCGGGAGTGACCGGGGCAGCAAGGAGTGAGCTGGCCGGTGTAGGGCGTTCGGGGATCAGGCCACCGGGATCAACGGGTCAGCCGCCGCCAGCGCCACCGCACGATCAGCGGCCGGTGGGTAGATCCACACGGTGTTGATCTGGTGCTTGAGGTCCTTGGCTTCCTGGCCGACCAGTTTCAGCTGGCGGTCCCAGCCTTCGGTGAACACCGCGCCCCAGGCACCAAGGTCGAGGCAGGTCACGTACTTGGGCTGGCTGTAGGTCATCGGCGCGACGCCGATCAGGTCGGCGGCCACGTTGTTGCCGGCATAACGGCCCAGGGCGATGGCGTGCTGGCAGGACATGCCGGCGAAGTTGCCCAAATCATCGGTGGCGGCGTAAGCCACGTCGCCAGCGGCGAACACGTCGGCCTGGCCCTTGACCTTGAGGTTGCCGTCCACATGCAGGCGGCCCTGGGGATCGCGGGTGCCGCTGACCTGTTCGGTGAGCGGGTTGGCGCGAAAGCCAATGGTCCAGATCACGGTGCTGGATTCGATCCGCTGCCCATTCGCCAGGGTCACGCCGCCGGCATCCACCGAGGCGACCGAGGTATTGAGCACCCAATCCAGGCCCAGTTCCGTGCTCGCTTCGATGATCGATGGGCGAATGCCATCGCCCATGGACGCGGCGATCTGCGGGCCACGGTCGACCACCACGACGCGAATGTCAGCCTTGTCACCCAGTGCTTCACGCAGGCGCGCCGGCATTTCGGTGGCGGTCTCGATACCGGTAAAACCACCCCCGGCGACCACCACGGTATTGCGCGCCGCGCTGTCAGGCAGGTTCTTCAGGGCCTTGATATGCGCTTCGAGGCGCGTGGCGTCTTCGATCTGGTCCACATCGAAGACATGCTCGATACCTGGCATCTGCGGGCGATTCAGACGGCTGCCAGCGGCCAGCACCAGGCGGTCGTACTGGATGGTGGTGGAGGTGCCGGCCGCGTTGCGGTAGGTCACTTGCTTGCCATTCTCGTCGATGCTGTCCGCCGCGCCTTCAATGAACGTCACGTTCACCGCGTCGAACAACGGGCCCAGCGGCGCCATCATGGTGTGCACGTCGGGTTCGTAGAAACGTGGGCGGATGCGCAGTTCCGGTTGCGGGGCGAGCAGGCTGATCTGCACGTCGTTGCGGTCATGTTTGTCCAGCAGGCGGGCCGCGCTCAACGCGCTCCAGACACCACCGAACCCTGCGCCAATAATAAGAATGTGCTGTTTCATGGTTTGCTCCTGGAGAGGCGTTGTTGCGTGAGTGGGACTGTGTGGAGCCAGACTATCCAGGTGACTTGCCTTGAACACTTCTACCTAGGGTCAGTGCAGGCATGCATAGGTGTGAGGCGGCTATACCAAGGTATTAGCGGCCCAACACATCGGCGAGACAGGCCATCAGTTGGGCGCAGGAAAACGGCTTGGGAAAGAACGCAATCGGCGGTGGCAATGCCGGGTCGATGCTGGGCGGCGGGCCGGGGTAGCCGGTGATGAAAATCACCGGCAGTGAGACGCCATCGGCATGCAGGGTTTCGTAGAGCTGGATGCCGGTGAGGCCAGGCATCTGGATGTCGCTGATCAGGCAGGCGGTGGTGCGGGGGGCATCCGAGTCGAGGAAGGCTTCGGCATTCGCATAGAGCCGGACGCTGTAGCCGTTGGAGCGCAGCAACCCATCCAGTGCCAGGCGAACGGACTCATCATCATCGACGATGGCAATTATCTTCGTGTCGGACATTTCGTTACCTGGAGGCTATCGGGCTGCACATGGAAGCAACCCGCCATCACCCCACGATACGCCGTCCACACCGGCAACATACTATACGTGCGTATACCCAGACTGTTGCTTGACCGGGATGCCGAGGGCCTGGGCCATACGTACCAGATCAGCGAAAGAGCGGGCGAGCATCTTGCGCATCGCCTGGCCGCGATGGATCTTCACGGTGATTTCACTCAGGCCGATCTCGCCGGCAATCTGCTTGTTCATCAGGCCGGAAACCGCCAGCGCCATCACCGTTTGCTCGCGGGGGGTGAGGGTGGCGTAGCGGCTGCGCAACGCATCATCATCACGCTCGGCCTCACGCCGCGCCTTGTCCTTGGCGTGGGCGGCGCACACCGCGTCGATCAGGTCCTGCTCGCGGAACGGCTTGGCCAGGAAGTCCACGGCACCGGCTTTCATCGCGCGCACGGTCATGGCGATGTCGCCGTGGCCGGTCATGAACACGATGGGCAGATTGATCCGCGTCGCCACCAATTCATTCTGAAAATCCAGGCCGCTGGTGCCTTGCAGGCGTACGTCGAGCACCAGGCAACTGGGCAGGTCGGGGCGTGGAAAGTGCATGAACTCGGCCGCCGAACCAAACAGCTGGACCTGCAGGCCCACCGAGCGCAACAGGCTGCCGAGGGATTCGCGCAGCGGGCGATCATCATCGACGATATACACCCAGGGTTCCTGGCTGATCACGCGGTTCATCGGGTGAAGGTCGTTCATGGGGTCTTCTTGGCCAACAGTGGCAGTGAGCAGGTGAATGCGGTGCCCTCGCCGGGCGTGCTGGCGGCCCAGAGGCGGCCGCCGTGGAAGTCGATGATCGAACGGCAGATCGACAGGCCCATGCCCAGGCCGTCGGGCTTGGTGGTGAAGAAGGGTTGGAACAAAGTGGGCAGGTCCTTGGGGTCAATGCCGATGCCCTGGTCGGCCACTTCAAGCAGGACTTTGTCGCCGTCTACCCAGGTGCGCACCCGCAGTAGGCGCTGGCGCGGGGCGACGGTTTCCATGGCGTGGCAGGCATTGATGATCAAGTTGATCAACACCTGTTGCAGCTGCACGCGGTCGGCGTTGATCTGTGCGTCGAGCACGCCCAGTTCCACGCGGCTGCGCACTTTATGGCGCGACAGTTCGTGCTGCACCAGGCCCAGGGTTTCGTTGACGATGGCGTCCAGCGACTCGGGTTTGCGTAGCGGGTCGCACTTGCGTGACAGCGCGCGAATGCGGCTGATCACCTCACTGGCGCGGCAGGCGCTGGAGACGATGCGGTCCAGAGACTGGCGGGCTTCATTGAGGTCGGGTTCGACGCGGTCGAGCCAGCGCCGACAGGCTTCGCCACTGCTGGTGATGGCGGTCAGCGGCTGGTTCACTTCATGGGCAATCGAGGCGGCCAATTCACCCAGGGAGGTGATGCGGGTGACGTGGGCCAGTTGGCTCTGCGCATGGAACAACGCCTCTTCGGCGAGCTTGTCGGCGGTGACGTCCTTCACCGCGCCCAGGTATTCGAAATGCCCACGGGTCTCGACGGGGCTGGCGATCATATGGATATGCTTGATGCGCCCGTCTGGCATCAGCAGGCGGTGCTTGACCTCGATCAGCGGCTCGCGGTTCAGGGCCTTGGCGAAGACCTCGCGGGCCAGGTGACGGTCGTCGGGATGGGTGCGCTCCAGCACCATTGCTGCCGTGGGCGTCTGTTGGTGTGGGTATTCGAAGATCCGCGCCAATTCCTCGGACCACGACATGGCATCGCTGTCGCCACGAAAACTCACGCTGCCGGTCTGGCTCAAGCGCTGGGCGCCCACTAGGTAGGCCTCGTTGTGCCGCAGGCTGTCCGCTGCGTACTTGCTGCGCAGGGCAAGAAAAGTGATGGCGGAGAGTGCCGTGAGGCAGCGGAAGAACCCGGTGATCGATTCCCAGCGCTCATAGTTGCCGTTGTAGAGAAACAGCGCAGTGAGCAGCGCGATGGAAAACAGCGCGACGCCAATCACCACATTGATCGAAAACAGGTTGGCCGCCATCAACAGCAGCGTGATGTACAGCAGCGTCGGCGCCCAGTCGGTATGGGTTTCGGAATTGATCACGAAGATGCCGCAGGCCACGACCAGCCCGACCACCCAGCCCAGGGCGTTGATCGCCGGGGTCGGGCTGATGCCGAACGCGGCGCGTGCGTGGGTCTGTCGGGGGGTGAATACCAGCCGGTCCCAGAGGCCGGTCAACCACGACTGTTCGCGGCGCGCGCTCGCGGGAACGGTAATTTTCATGGCGTTCGGGCACTCCATTGGTGTTATCGAGGGTGGAGCAGGGGTCACTCACTTTAAAAGCATCCGTTCTCACCGAGTAGGACACAAAACCCTGAAATCCTGCCAAGCCCTATACCCAGGTATGAGCGCGCTGACCCCAGGTAGGAGAGACGCCCGGCCCGAGCCGCCATAACCTGAGGCCTCTCACTCCTCTCCAAGGCCCTGCGGCCGGGTGGCTAACATGATGAACAGAAATGACCTGCGTCGTGCTGACATCAATCTGCTGGTGGTGTTCGAGTCGATGATGCATGAGCGCAATGTCAGCCGGGTCGGCGAGAAATTGTTCCTCGGCCAGCCGACCATCAGCAGTGCCCTTGGCCGCTTGCGGTTGATGTTCGATGACCCGCTGTTCATTCGCGCTGGGCGGCTGATGCAACCCACGTCCCGTGCCGAGGAAATCTTCAGCAATCTCGGCCCGGCGCTGGACAGCATTGCGGCGGCGCTGAGTCGCTGCCAGGCGTTCAACCCGGCGACCAGCGAGGCCACTTTTCATATCGGCCTGTCCGACGACGTGGAATACGCCTTGCTGCCCAGCCTGTTGCGGCGCCTGCGTATCGAGGCACCCAACATGACCCTGGTGGTGCGCCGCGCCGATCACTGGCAGATGTCGCAACTGCTCACCAGTGGTGAGATCTCCCTGGGCATCAGCCACACCCAGGAACTGCCGGCCAATGCACGCCGCAAAAGCCTGCGGCCGATGCGCCCGATGCTGCTGCGCGCCGATCACCGGCCAGGGGAAGTGGGACTGGACGAGTTCTGCCAGCGGCCCCACGCGGTCGTGTCGTCCATGGGCAATGTGATCGATGACTCCGACCGCGCGCTGGGCCTGATCGGGCGCCAGCGCAAAGTGGTGCTTACTGTGCCGCAGTTCAGCGCGTTACCGGTGCTGCTCGCCGACAGCGACATGCTCGCCATCGTGCCCGACTATGTGGCGCACGCCATGGCCGGAGTCGGTGGGCTTCGCGCGCAGTGTGCGCCGCTGGAGCTGCCCGAACAGGAACTGGCGCTGGTGTGGCGCGGCACCACCCATAACGATCCGGGAGAGCGCTGGTTGCGGTCGCGCTGCAGCGTGTTCCTGGGCGAGCCGGTGGTGCTCGCGGTGGCCAGTTGATGAACCTCTCTACTCATCCCTTGCTGCTCGGCGGCGTGCTGATCCTGCTGGACCTGGTGTTGTGGCAAGGCCTTGGCCCGGCGCGACGTACCTTGCGCAGCGGGTTGCGCGTGCTGGTGTTCGCGCTGTTTTGCTGGGTCATGGTGGCGGCCGGCATCAGCCCCTTGCAGCCACCGCCTTGGCCGGAAGACGCGGTGCTCAACCTGATGGCGACCGTGCTGGGCATCGGCTGGTGGTTGTTCGCCGCACGCACCCTGACCGTGATCCTCGGCCACGGCCTCACCACTCGTGTGGGGCAGAGCGCGCGCTTGCTGCATGACGTGCTGGGGGCGGTGATCTTCCTGGTCGCCATCGTCGGCGCAGCGGCCTATGTGCTGCAACTGCCGGTCAAGGGCCTGTTGGCGACCTCGGGCGCCATGGCGATCATCCTCGGCCTGGCGCTGCAAAGCACGTTGAGCGACGTGTTCAGCGGCATCGTGATCAACACCACCAAGCCCTATCAGATCGATGATTGGGTCAGCATCGATGGGGTTGAGGGCAAGGTGCTGGACATCGATTGGCGTTCTACTCATTTGCAGACGGAAGCGGGCAGCACCGCTGTGGTGCCCAATTCCCTGGCGGCCAAGGCCAAGATCCTCAACCACAGCCGGCCGGGCGGGGCGCATGGCGTCAGCGTCAGCCTGGCGGTGCCCAGCGGCATCGCGCCTCGCCTGGCACTGGAGGCCTTGGAAAAAGCCTTGCAGGGTACTCACGCCTTGCTGCCGGGGCCCAAAGTCTCGATCAAGAGCTCGCAACTGGAATTCAACGAATACGAACTCAAGGGCTTCGTCGCCTCACGCTCGGCCCGCAGCGGCGTGCGCAACCTGATGTTTGACCTGGCCCATCGACACCTTGAAGCGGCTGGGCTGACCTGGGGTGAAGGCTCCAACACCAAGGCTTGGAGCCGCCAGCGGCAATTGCTGGAGGAAGTCCGGGTGATGCGTGCCCTCAGCCTTGAGGAACGCGACCGCCTGGCCGAGGCCATGGCCCCCGTGGACTTCCAGGCCAATCAGGTGCTGTTGGCCTTCGATGAAGTCGCCGATAGCCTGATGATCATCGCCACGGGCGTGGTGTCGGTAGCCATCCATGATGGTGACCGTGTGGTCGAAGCCGGTCGCATGGGCCCCGGCGAAGTGATGGGTGAGGAGGGCATCTTGGCGGACGGGCGTTCCCGTGGGCAATTTCGCAGCCTCACCAGCGGGCGGTTGTTCCGCATCGAAAAATCACTGCTGGGCGCGCAGTTGCAGCACAGCAGTGATTTGTTGATGGCATTGGATCGGTTGCAGCATCAGCGCGAAGACATCCGGGAGGCGGTGGTGCTGAAGAAACCTGCGCCGGTCAAGAAAACTGGTTTGCTGCGGTGGCTCCAGAAACACTGAGCCCACTGTGGCGAGCACGGTTCTAGTGGCGAGCGGGCTTGCCCCGCGTTGGGGCGCGAAGCGGCCCTAAAAACCAGGCGCCTCGGTTTATCTGAACCAATGCGGTGATCTTATTGGGGCTGCTTCGCAGCCCAACGCGGGGCAAGCCCGCTCGCCACGACAGCGCGCCCATCAGAACAAGCCCGTTCTGCCGAAAAAATCATGGGCGCATCAGCGGGAAAACCGCTCCCGATACTCCCGTGGCGAAATCGTCAGGTGACGGTGAAAGGTATACCGCATGCGCTCCTCATCGCCGAACCCACACAGCCGGGCGATCTGGTCGATATTGCGGTCGGAATCCTCCAGCAGGCGGCGCGCCGCTTCCATGCGGAACAACTCGATGGCCTTGGCCGGTGTGCGCCCGGTGCGTTGCTTGTAGACCCGCGCAAAGTTGCGCGGGCTCATCTGCGCCTGGTGCGCCAGACGCTCCACGGACAGGTCCGAGTCCTGCAAATTGTCGGCAACCCACAAGTGCAGTTCATCGAAACCCGCGCTGTCATCGGTCTGTGCCTGCAACAGTTGGCTGAACTGCGCCTGCCCGCCGGGGCGTTTGAGAAACACCACCAGCTCGCGGGCCACCTGCAACGCCACATCGCGGCCGCAGTCGATCTCGACCAAGGCCAATGCCAGGTCGATCCCGGCCGTCACGCCGGCCGAGGTCCACACATTGTCCTGTTGGATGAAGATCGCGTCCATGTCCACCACGATGGCCGGGAAGCCGTGCTTGAGCATGTCGCACATGGCCCAGTGGGTGGCGGCGCGGCGGCCGTCGAGCAAGCCGGCCATGGCCAGCAGGAAGGTGCCGCTGCACACCGAGGCGGTGCGCCCGGCGCTGGCCGAGGCGATGCGCAGCCATTCGACCAGTTCTGTATTGGCCGCCATCGCCTGTTGAATGGCCGGGGCGCCAGGCACGATCAGGGTGTCGATGGGCGTGTCAGCCAATTGCCCGAGTTCCACCGTGTCTACGCTCAAGCCTTCGGCGGTCTGCATCAAGCCTCCAGCCAGGCTGGCGGTGTGCATCACGTAACCCGGCAAGCCGCGTTCGGCCATGGCCTTGGTGGCGGCCCAGAACACGGTCTGGGCACCGGTCAGGTCGAGCAGGCCCATTTGCTGATAGGCCAGGAACACCAGGGTACGCGGTTGAACGAGTGGGGCGATGGCGGTCATGGAAGACAATTTCCCGGGGCGAGGGCAGGGTCGCCCTTTGTACCACCTAACCGGATTCCCCTGCTCAGTCCGTTAAGGCTTCCAGGTCTGCACATCCTTGGCATCCACTGCCTTGGGCAGCAGTCCTGCCTTGAAGAACGCATCGGCGATTTTCTGCTGCTCGCCCAGTTGGTCGAGCGTTACCGGTTGCACTTGGTAGCTGCGGTGCGCATTGGCCGCTTCAACGGTAGCCACATCCAGGTTGCCCCACAGCGGGCCGAGTATCTTGGCCGCATCCTGCGGGTTGGTTTTCACCCACTGGCCGGCTTTTTCCAACTGCTCATACACCACCTTCAACACCTCAGGATGCGCCTTGGCGTAAGGCGTGCCGGTCAGGTAGTAACGCTTGTAACTGGCCAAGCCGGCGCCGTCGGCCAGGGTGCGCGTCGGCAGTTGGCGCTGCACGCTGGTGAGGAAAGGTTCCCAGGTGACCCAGGCGTCCACCTTGTTGTTCTCGAACGCCGCCCGACCATCGGCGGGTGTCAGGTAAGCCGGTGTGATATCCGAAAATTCCAGGCCCGCCTTGGCCAATGCCGCGATCAGCAAATAGTGGGTGCCCGCCGCCTTGGTCACGGCGATTTTCTTGCCTTTGAGGTCCGCCAGTTGCTGGATCGGCGAGTCCTTGCGCACCACGATGGCCTGGGCTGAAGGCGAGGGTGCTTCCTGGGCGAAGTAGGTGAGTTTGGCCTGGGCGGCCAGGGCGAAGATCGGTACGGTGTCGGCCACGTCGGCACTGATGTCGACGTTGCCCACGTTGAGCGCTTCGAGCAGTGGCAGGCCGCTGGGGAACTCATGCCAGCTCACATCGATATTGTCGGCCTTGAGGGCTTTTTCCAGGGTGCCCTGGGTTTTCAGCAAAGTAATCAGGGTCGAGGACTTCTGGTAGCCGATGCGCACGGTTTCCTGGGCCTCGGCGCTCACGGCGACAGAAAAGGCCAGCAAACCGAGTACTGCGGCGAGGGGACGACGTAAGGACATGGCGAGCTCGATCTTCAACGAAATAGCGTCGAGCTTAAAGTTCTAAAAACCATTCGTTAAATACTCTTTCGATCTTAGCTTAGGGCACTTTTCCCTGGAACCGACGAATTGGGCATAACCATAGAATTATAAGATTCTTTCATAATTTCTCGTCGTTAATATAATCGAATGAGTTTTTCTGCCAGGCCTTACGCGGTTTTTTGGCATATGCAGCTCCTTCTATTTCTCTCACGCCAAGGCCTTCCATGACGTTCAAGAAACTTATCGTTGCCGCCAGTCTGCTGTTTGCCGCGGCGGCGGCCCAAGCCGAGCAAACCCTGGACATCAGCTACCAGCGTTCTTCCACCTTGTGGATCCTGCTCAAGCAAAATGGCCAGTTGGAACAGCGCCTCAAACCGCTGGGTTTCACCGTGAACTGGCATGAATTCAGCACCGGTTTGCTCAGTTCCTTGAACGCCGGCAGCGTCGACCTGCATGCCGATGTGGCCGATGCCTTTGCACTGTTCACCCAGGCCGCCGACGCGCCGTTGACCTACTACGCCCAGGAAAACTCCTCGCCCGGTGCCCAGGCGATCATCGTGCAGGACACATCGTCGATCCACAGCATCGCCGACCTCAAGGGCAAGACCGTCGCCGTGTCCAAGGGCTCGGGCAGCAACTATCTGCTGATCTCGGCCCTGAAAAAAGCCGGCCTGACCCTGGCCGATATCACCCCCCGTTATCTGGAAGCCCCAGACGGCGGTGCCGCCTTCGCCAATGGCAGCGTGGACGCGTGGGTGATCTGGGACCCGTTCCTCGCCACCCAGCAACTGGACCATCACGTACGTGTGATTGCCGACGGCAGGGACGGCCTGGCCGACTACAACCGCTTCTACCTGGCTACGACGAAATTCGCCAAGGCTCATCCGGACGTGTTGCAGGTGACCTTCGACACCCTGCGCGAGACCGGCCAATGGGTGAAGGCCCACCCCAAGGAAGCTGCCGAAATCCTCGGCCCGCTGTGGGGCAACATCGCCCCGGCTACGGTGGAGCGCGCCAATAGCCGCCGCAGCTACGACATCATCCCGGTCAAGCTGGACAACCTCGCCGAGCAACAGCGCATCGCCGACACCTACTACGCCGCCAAGCTGATTCCCAAGCCGTTGAAGGTCAGCGCAATCACTGTGTGGACGCCAAAACCATGAGCCGCCAGATCCATTTATCCGCGTTCCTGTTGAGTGGGCCGGTGGTGCACAGTCACGCGGTGTGGCGCCATCCGGAAACCGTCGGCAATTACCTCGACCCCGAGTACTACGCACGGGTGGCCAAGGTGGTGGAGGAGGGGTTGTTCGACTTCCTGTTCTTCGCCGATCGCCTGGCCGTGGGCGACCAGATGGGCGGTTCCCGCGAGTTCGCCCTGCGCTACGGCGCCCAGGACGCCACGCGGCTGGACCCGTTGCCGATCCTCTCTTACCTGGTCGGCAAGACCTCCAAGCTGGGGCTCGGTGCGACCCGTTCCACCACCTACTACGAACCGGCGCACATCGCCCGTGAATTCGCCACCCTCGACCATCTGTCCAAGGGCCGTGCGGCGTGGAATATCGTCACCTCGATGAACGACAGCGAAGGGCGCCTGTTCGGCAAGGACAAGCACCTGGAACACGACCTGCGTTATGACCGCGCCGATGAGTTTGTCGAAGTGGCGCTCAAACTCTGGAACAGCTGGGGCAAGGACGCATTGAAGCTGGATCGCGAAAGTGGCGTGCTGGCGGACCCCGCGTTGATCCGTTCGGTGCAGCATCAGGGCGAGTGGTTCCGGGTTGAAGGCCCGCTGAATATTCCGCGCACGCCCCAGGGCCGGCCGGTGCTGATCCAGGCCGGTTCGTCCGGTCGGGGCCGGCGCTTCGGTGCGCGGTGGGCCGAGGCGATTTTCACCATTCACCCGCATTTGGTGGCGATGCGTGCGTTTCGCGATGACGTGCGTGCGCAGGTGGTGCAGCAAGGCCGTGAGGCTGACAGCTGCAAGGTGCTGACGGCGGTGATGCCGTTCATTGGGGGCAGCGAGGCCGAGGCCCGGGCCAAGCGCGACAAGCACAACGCTTTGGCGCGGCCTGAGTTGGGGCTGGTGACATTGGCTTCACAGTTGAATGTGGACCTGTCGCCATTCCCGCTTTCGGCGACGCTGGCTGAGATCGCCCAGTCGCCGCTGATCCACCCGGCTGCCGCCGAGAAGCTGTTGATGCAGGGCCCGGACACCACCCTGGAACAACTCGGGCGCATCTTCGCCAGCAGCGTGCGCGTGCCGCAGCTGGTGGGCACGGGGGCACAGGTAGCCGATCAATTGGCCGAGCTGTTTGAGCAGGGTGGATGCGATGGGTTTGTGATTTCACCGGGGTACCTGCCGGGCTCGTTCACCGAGTTTGTCGAGAGCGTGATTCCGCATTTGCAGCGCAAGGGATTGTTTCGCACGGCGTACGAAGGGGCGACGTTGCGCGAGCATTTGGGATTGGCTGATCTCAACAACAGAATTGATAAAAAGGATATTTCGCATGGCTGATTTCGATCATTTAACCCGTCGCCGCCTGCTCGGCCTGGCCGGTATCACCCTGGCCAGCCTGTCGCTGCCACGCCTGGGGTTCACCGCTGACGAACACGCTGGCCATAACACTTCACAGGAACCCCCCGGCACCGGTGAGTTCATCCGCCTCGACGCGCCACGCAAGTTGAAACTGGCAGTCAACCTCAACGCCGTGTGCCTGGCACCCGTAGTAATCGCCCACGGCCAGGGCTTTTTTACCAAGCACAATCTGGACGTGGAGTTGGTCAACTTCGGCAACTCCACCGAGGTGCTGCTGGAGGCCATCGCCACCGGTAAAGCCGACGCGGGTGTGGGCATGGCGCTGCGTTGGCTCAAGGCCCTGGAGCAGGGTTTTGACGTAAAACTCACGGCGGGCACCCATGGTGGTTGCCTGCGTTTGCTCAGTGCGGCGAATGGCGGCGTGACCAAGCTGGAAGACCTCAAGGGCAAGGCCATCGGCGTGACCGACATGGCCAGCCCGGACCGCAATTTCTTCTCGATCCTGCTGAAAAAACACGGCGTGGACCCGGTGCGCGACGTGGAGTGGCGCCTGTACCCGGCCGACCTGCTCGGCACGGCCCTGGAGCGCGGCGAAGTGCAGGCGGTGAGTGGCAGTGACCCGTTCATGTATCGCCTGATCAAATCCGGCGTGGCCCGTGAACTGTCCACCAACCTGGTGGAGGAATACGCCAACCTCAGCTGCTGCGTGGTCGGCGTCACCGGCAAATTGGTACGCGAAGACAAACGCGTGGTTGCGGCGCTGACCCAAGCGATTCTGGAAGCCCACGACTATTCCGTGCAGCACCCCGAAGAAGTCGCCAAAGGCTTCCAGGCCCATGCGTTGAATACGTCGGTAGAGGAAGTGCAGGCGATCCTCCACGACCATACCCACGGCCATCACGCGGTGGGCGCGGCGCTGACCCAGGAAATCCTCACCTACGTGACCGACCTGAAAACCGTCGAAGTGATCAGCAAGAGCACCGACCCGGTGGAGTTTGCCAAGGAGATCACCGCCGATGTCTTCAGCTGATGCAACAACTCTGGCGCCAGCCCTGGTCTACAAAATCGGGTGGCAGGATGTGGCAGTGGTCGGGGCCTGGTTGGCTGTCGCGTTGCTGATCAGCTACTGGCCCAACGCGACGCGCAACTGGCCGATGACCCAGGGCCTGGCCAATCTGTGTGTGGGCATCGCAGCGCTGTTCATCGTATTGAGCCTGCTGGGGCGCAAGCTATCGAAGCTGGGCCTGCGTCTGCGCAACGCGGGTCCCTGGCTGATTGCCCTGCCGGTGCTGCTGGGTATCTGGGAATTGCTCACCGCCAAATTGGCGTTGTTGCCGGTGCCGTTTTTTGCGCCGCCCCAGGCCTTGCTGGCGGTGTATATCGAAGACTACGCACGCCTGGCCGACAGTCTGTTGCACTCGGCGTTGCTGCTGGGTTCGGGCGTGGCGCTGGGGGCTATCACCGGGTTCATTGCGGGCGTGGCGATCGGGTGGTCCACGCGCATTGGCTACTGGCTGCACCCGGTACTGCGCATCCTCGGCCCGGTGCCGTCGACGGCGTTGTTGCCGCTGTGCTTTTTCCTGTTTCCGAGCAGTTGGAGCGCCAGCGTATTCCTGATCGCCCTGGCCACCTGGTTTCCGGTCACGGTGCTCACCTGGTCGGGCGTGGCGAGCGTGGATAAAGCCTATTACGACGTGGCCCGCACCCTCGGCGCCAAGCAAGGTTTCCTGATTTTCAAGGTGGCGATTCCCGCTGCCTTGCCGCATGTATTTGTCGGCCTGTTCATGGGCCTGGGCGCCTCGTTTTCGACCTTGGTGGTGGCGGAGATGATGGGCGTCAAATCCGGCATCGGCTGGTACCTGCAATGGGCACAGGGCTGGGCCGCCTACGCGAATATGTACGCCGCCTTGCTGATCATGGCACTCGCCTGTTCGGGGTTGATCACCGGGTTGTTCCTGGTGCGTGACCGGTTATTGGCCTGGCAGAAAGGATCGATGAAATGGTAGCCCTGGCACACGCAGTATCGGCGTCGGAAGGTTTGGCGCTACGTATAGAAAACCTCAGCCATGGCTTTGCCCTGGACGGCCAGCATCTGCCGGTGCTGGAGCGGGTTTCGCTGGACGTGGCACCCGGCGAGTTCGTGGCCTTGCTCGGGCCTTCGGGGTGCGGCAAGTCGACCTTGCTGCGCCTGGTGGCCGGCCTGGAACCGGCGGACTCCGGCCGCTTGCTGGCAGACGGTGACGCCATCACCGGCCCGGACCCGAGCCGTGTGGTGGTGTTCCAGGACCCGACGCTCTACCCATGGCGCCGGGTGTGGGACAACGTCGCCGTCGGCCTGGAAGCCCAGGGCCTGCTCAAGAGCCATTCGGCCAAGGTCGATGAAGCTTTGGAGAAAGTCGGCCTTAGCCAGTTCGCGCGCGCGTATCCACGGCAGTTGTCCGGTGGCATGGCGCAACGGGTCGCCTTGGCTCGCGCACTGGTCAATCAACCGCGCCTGCTGATCCTGGATGAGCCTTTAGGCAAGCTCGACTCACTGACCCGCATCACCATGCAAAAAGAGCTGATCGACCTGTGGCAACGCCAGGGCTACACGGCGCTGCTGGTGACCCATGATGTGGAAGAAGCCTTGCTGCTGGCCAACCGGGTGATCGTGTTCAGCGACCGTCCGGCGAAAATCCAGGCGCAGTTGACCATCGAACGGCCGTATCCTCGGCACCGAGATGATCCATATCTGGTGGACTTGCGGCGGCAGATCCTGGGCTTGTTGGGGCTGGGCGAAAACTGGTAACGCGCCGGCTCAGTTGAGCGCAATCGTCGCCGGCGCAAGGGCGTTCAAGGCCCCGGCACGGTCTGCCAGGTAACGCGCCGGCGGCTGGCCCATCGTCTTGCGGAACATGGTGATAAAGCCGCTGGCGTTCTCATAGCCCAAGTCCAGGGCCACGCGCTGCACACTCTCACCTTTGGCCAGCCGTTGCAGTGACAAGATCACATGCAACTGCCGGCGCCAGCGGCCAAAACTCAGCCCCAGTTCCTCCAGCAACAGGCGCGTCATGCTGCGCTCGCTCATGCCGATGCGCACGGCCCATTGACCGAGCGTGGCCTTGTCCGCCGGTTCGGCCAGCAGGCTATCGGCCAGTCGGCGCAACCGTGGGTCTTGTGGCATCGGCAAGTGCAAGGCTTCGACAGGTGCAGCGGCCAACTCATCCAGCAAGGTGTTGATCAAGCGGCCCTGGGCGCCGCTTTCGTCGTAGAGCAGCGGGAAACTCACCGCCTTGCTGATCAGCTCATGCAACAGCCCTGACACGGCCAGGGTGCAGCATTGCGGGGCCAGGGCGCAGGCGGCGTCGGGATCGATCAACAGGCAATAGACTTCCGCTTCGCCAGACCCGCGTGCCGCATGGGACGTACCGCCGGGAATCCACAGTGCGCATTGCGGTGGCACGATCCAGATACCCGCCTCGATCTCGCAATGGATGACCCCGCGCAGGGTGTACAGCAACTGGCCCTTGCGGTGCGCGTGTTGCGCATGCTCCCAGGTGTCAGACGTGCTGGTGGCGCCCACGGCCACCACCGCGCGGGGGAATAGATCTGCATCCTTGACCATCGAGCGGTCATGCATTTCAAGGCGATGGTGTTTCATACGGGATCGCAGGTTGGCTGAATTGCGAAACAGTCTGGCTATTCTGTGCAATGCCGTCCAGTGGGTGGATCGTTAAAGTGAGAGCCATTCTCAACAAGGAGCTCTGCCATGCGACTCGACAGCACAACATTCCCGGTGGTGAAAATCGTTTTCGACGCGCCCAACGAGGGCGGGCAGGAGGATGCCTTCCTGGTCTTCGAAAACCTGCTGGCCCGCCAGCAACCCTTCCTGCTGCTGCATGAAAAATCCGTGGACGAAAACAACCACGAACACTCCCACGAAGAGCGCAAGCAAGCCTCGATCTGGATGAAGAAAAACAAGCAGGCGCTGCGCACCTACGTCCGAGGCATGATCCAGGTGGAACCCAGCGCTGCACAGCGCCTGGCGCTCAAACCGTTTGCCGTGATGTTCGGCAAGGCCTGGGGCTATCCGCTGCTGGTGGTGGAATCCAAGGACCAGGCCTGGGCGCTGGCGCGGGATGTGCTGGATGAGCGGGTGTCGGATGTGGCGCACTTTTGAACGCCCGCAAGGTCGTGCTGTGACAAGGAGGTTCCCGCTCGCCACAGGGGGCGGGCGGGGGAGGCTGCACGTTCTGTAGTACGCCACCTGACCTGGGTGTTTCAGGTATCCTCCGCGCCTCGTTTTCCACCGATTCAAAGACAAATGACCGGACAAGACATGCAGGCGATGCTCTCCTCGATCCTCGACGAAGTGCGCCCCCTGATCGGCCTCGGCAAGGTTGCCGACTACATCCCCGCGCTGGCCGACGTGCCGGCCAACCAACTGGGCATCGCCGTTTACGGCAACGATGGCACAGCCTACTGCGCCGGGGACGCCGACACCTTGTTCTCGGTACAGAGCATTTCCAAGGTGTTCAGCCTGGTGCAAGCCATCGACCACGGCGGTGAAACCATCTGGGAGCGCCTGGGGCATGAGCCTTCCGGACAGCCATTTAACTCCATGGTGCAGCTGGAATTCGAGCGCGGCCGCCCGCGTAACCCGTTCATCAATGCCGGTGCGCTGGTGATCTGCGACATCAACCAGTCGCGCTTTGCCGTGCCGATCTTATCGATGCGCGACTTTGTGCGGCGCCTGTCGGGTAACCCGCAAATCTTGGTCAATAGCATCGTCGCCGAGTCCGAAGCGCAACACGGTGCGCGTAACGCGGCCATGGCCTATCTGATGAAATCGTTCGGCAACTTCCACAATGACGTGGACGCGGTGCTGCACAGCTACTTCAACTACTGCGCGTTGCAGATGAGCTGCCTGGACTTGGCCCGCGCATTCAGCTTCCTCGCCAACGAGGGCATAAGCGCCCACAGCGGCGAGCAGATTTTGACGGCGCGCCAGACCAAGCAGGTCAACTCGATCATGGCCACCAGCGGGCTGTATGACGAGGCGGGCAATTTTGCCTATCGCGTCGGGTTGCCCGGCAAGAGCGGGGTAGGCGGCGGGATTGTCGCAGTGGTGCCGGGGCAGTTCACAGTGTGCGTGTGGTCGCCGGAGTTGAACGCGGCGGGGAATTCGCTGGCGGGGATGAAGGCGTTGGAGTTGTTGAGTGAGCGGATTGGGTGGTCGGTGTTTTGAGAGATCGAATGGGAAGAGCGTAAACACCGGGTCGCACGGTGGGAGTGAGGACACGGGACACACATTGAGGTGAAGTCGGGTCTGCGTTCGACGCTAGAGGTGATCTATGCTAACCGCCATTGATCCGCCCCCGTCCTGAGTCGGAGACCAGCATGTCACGTAAAAAAGTTAAGCCACAGATCACCGAAGCGCAGATTCTTGCTCAAGAATCGAGTATTCCCTCTATTGCAGCCAAGGCATTCAGAGATGCCTACGAGGTTGCCCTTTCCAAGGGCGAATCTGTGCTTGTGGTCCGTGCCGGCCAACTGGTGAAAGTCTCAAATACAGAAACGCTGGTTATCCGCCCCGTGGAAACCTACGGCACTCTCAAGGCGGGTACCCGCTTGAAAACCAAGAAGTCTCTCTTGGATCGACGGTCCACCCAGGCGCAGATTCAAGCTTGAGCACCACCCCCAGGGACCGGATGTTCGCCGGACCGAACGGGAGTGGAAAGAGCACGTTCAACTCGAAAGTTCCGGCTCATTTGTTGGTGAACTACATCAACCCTGATGCAATTGAGTTGAGCATCCGCGAAACGGGAGTGTTTGAACTCGCTGCGTTTGGCCTTGATCAACATGCCAGGCGGGCACTTCTGTTCTTACGCGATCATACGCTACTTTTGAATTTTCCCGACTCTCTCGCCAAGCTGGAAGGGTTAGTCGTGGGCGGCGATCAAATCGCTTTTCCCTCAAGGCAGGTGGACTCCTATATAGCCTCTGCGTTGTCTGACTTTATTCGAGTTTCTTTGATTGAAGAACGGGTGAGTTTTACCTTTGAAACCGTCATGTCAGATAGCAGCAAGATAGAGTTGCTCCGGCAGGCGAAAGCAGCGGGGTATCGGGTATACGTCTACTACGTTGCTACTGCAGATGCCGATATCAACGTTGCGCGGGTTGCGTACAGGGCATCCATCGGGGGGCATGATGTTCCCGCCGACAAAATTCGCTCTCGTTACAAGCGCTCGCTGGAGAATCTCTCCGAGGCTGTTTTGCTTTCAAACAGAGCTTATATCTTTGATAACTCGCAAGACGGTGAGCCTAGTTTCGCTCAGCTGGCGGAAATTACCGAAGGTGAGGATATCGATATCGTTTCGGACACGCAGCCCGCCTGGTTTAAGCAATACGTGATCGATAAGTTGACGTAGAAGGTGAGACGCCTTTTTTACATAACATGCTCATACAACTATGCCTTTCGCGGTTGTACCAACAAGTCGATCATTAAATAGATTGCACCAGCTGTAATTGCGATATCAGCAATATTGAACACGCCAGTGTGCGTCGGCCCAACATTCAGCACCATGTAGTCAACCACATGCCCGTCGCGAAACACGCGGTCAATCAGGTTGGCGATACCGCCCAACGCAATCGCGTACAGCGGCAAGACTTTACGCAGCGGTTGGCTCCAGTTGGAAAGTGACCACCCCATCGCCCATGCCACCACGACCGCCACACCCACGATAAAGATCAGCTGTTTGACCTGCGACGGTAGCGCCGCGCCCAGGCTCAGGAAGGCGCCTGGGTTCAGGCTCAGTTCCAGCGCGAGGTTGAGGGGGCTGGCACCGAATTTGAAGCTGTTGGCTTGCAGTGAAACCAGGGCCAGTAGTTTGACGAGCTGGTCTATGGCAACAAAGGCGATGCCTGCGAAGAGGGCAAAGGTGCGGCTTCGCAGTAGGGACGACGTGCTCAAGCGGTGACTTCCTGTTCCGGGTCGATCGATAAGGCGTCCGAAGATAGCTCAGGCGCCTTATATCGTCTACGTTGATTCGGCAAGCTCTCTCGCCACCGGGGGGGGCTCAGGGGCGATCAAGTGTCTGTGTTCCGCCCCTTGGGCCGTCTCTTCGGCACCGGCAAAATCATGCTGGTCTCTCCCTGATACTGCCGATATCTATCACTAAACAACACCACTAGGTCCTTCTCTTCAAAGTAGGCACCGATAAAGAGATAGACCGTCAGGCCCATCGAAAACAGTAAATGCCCGACCGTCATGTCAGGCGTAGCCCAGAAGGCAATCAAGAACCCCAGGTACAGCGGGTGGCGAACGATCTTGTACAGCAGCGGCGTTCTGAATGTCGGCGTGTGCGGTGCCGTGTCGCGCCAACGATCAAAGGCTTGCTTGAGGCCGAACAGTTCGAAGTGGCTGATCAACAATGTTGCCAGCAAGACGATGCCCCAGCCCAGCCAGAACAACCCCGCCAACAAGGCCCTTGCCCAGGCGGCGTCAACGCTCCACACCGTGTGCGGCATAGGTTGCCAAAGCCAAAACATCAACATGAGTACCCAACTGCTGATCAACACATAGGTGGAGCGTTCAACCGCCGGAGGAATGAAAGCGGCCAGCCTGTTCTTGAAGTTTTTACGCGCCATGATGCTGTGTTGCATGCCGAACAGGATGACCAGCAAACCGTTGATCAATGTTGCCAATGACCGATGGATGAAGGGTCCATCGTTGATGGTTTTTGGCACCTTGAAGCCACCCAGAAAACCTATCAGGTATAAAAAGGTGGCCAGGAAAACCAAGTAGCAGACCAGGCTGTATGCCAGCCCGGCCAGCCGCGCCGGGAGGCTGTTCGGGTTCTTTTGCGGGTTCATGGACGATTCCTTTCGCGCATGGTGAATAGGTAGGCCAGTCGAAGTGTAAACTCGACTGGCTAAAGCTAGCAGCCATTGCGTGATCGGCAACCTGTGAAAAATGACAGTGGTATAGATTGTTTGGCGATGGATCTCAGCTGATATGCAACCGATCCAACAAGCTGTACCACGCCACCCCCGCCCCGATATAAAACCGCTGTAACCCATGCATCGGCAAGCGCTGCAACGGCGTCACCGGGTAGGCAAACTCTGCCTTGCGGTCACACAACCGCCCCGCCAGTTGCTGCCCCAGGCTGGTACACAGCGCAATCCCCCGACCATTACAACCCAGCGCCAATGTCAGCCCCGGCGCCGGTTCGTGGACATGGGGCATGAAGTCCCGTGTGATCGCGATTCGCCCAGCCCAGCGGTATTCGAATTCCAATGGCCCCAACTGCGGAAACAGCAGCGCCAACGAACGCTCCAGGTGAGCAAAGTCCGTGGGCGATGTTGGGTCGTTGAACAGCCCGCGTCCGCCCATCAGCAAGCGGCCATGGCTGTCTTTGCGAAAGTACAGCAGCAGCCTTTGTGCGGTAGAGACGGTTTCCTTGCCCGGCAAAATGCTCTCGGCTGCATGCCCCGTCAGAGGCTTGGTCGCGACAATAAAACTGTTCGCCGCGAGGATGCTTTGCGCCATGCCCGGCCACAGGTTACCGCTGTAGCCGTTGGTGGCGAGCACCACTTTCTCGGCGCTCACTTGCGCACCCGTTGCCGTCGTCAATTGCCAGCCCGAACCTTGGCGCTGCAACCCCGTCACCGCACTCTGCCCATGAATCCTTACACCCGCCGCCAACGCTGCGCCCACCAACCCACGGGCATATGCCAACGGCTGAATCGCCCCGGCGCGGCCGTCCAGCCAGCCACCGGCAAACGCGTCACTGCCCATGCGTGAAGCCACCGCCGTTGCATCCAGGCGATGTACCGGCACACCCCGCCGGGCCCACTGATCTGCTCGCGCATGCAACCCGGCGACGCCTTTTTCGGTGTACGACACCTGCATCCAGCCCTTGCGTACCGGCGCGCAATCGATGCCGTGTTTTTCGATCAGCTTGAACACCAGGTCCGCCGAGTTCGACACGGTTGAGATCAACGGCTCGGCGCGTTCCGGTCCATACATCTGCACCAGTTGTTCCGGGTCATATTTGAGGGTGGGGTTGACCTGCCCACCGTTGCGCCCCGACGCACCCCAACCCGGCTCATTGGCTTCCAACACGCAGACGCTCACGCCGCGCTCGGCCAAATGCAGCGCCGTGGACAAGCCGGTATAGCCCGCACCGACAATCGCCACATCGACCTTCACCGATTCACTCAACGCAGGCGTCGGCACCACCGACGGTGCGGTCGCGGACCACAATGATTTCATGACAGGCTCCGCGTATCGCCAGTGGGATGCAGCACACGGCGCAGGAAGTCCTGGGTGCGTGGATGCTGCGGATTGCCCAGCACCTGTTCCGCCGCACCGCTTTCGACGATGTAGCCGCCATGCAGGAAGCACACGCGGTCGGCCACTTCGCGGGCAAAGCCCATTTCATGGGTGACCACGATCATGGTCATGCCTTCATCCGCCAGGGTGCGCATCACTGCCAGCACATCGCCCACCAGTTCCGGGTCGAGGGCCGAGGTAGGTTCGTCGAAAAGCATCGCTTCGGGTTTCATCGCCAGGGCGCGGGCGATGGCCACGCGTTGTTGCTGGCCACCGGAGAGTTGCTCCGGGTAGGCGTCGGCCTTGGCACTCAAGCCGACCTTTTCCAGCAACACCAGGGCTTCCTCGCGGGCCTGTTGCGCAGATTCGCCTTTGACATACACCGGGCCTTCCATGACGTTTTCCAGCACGGTGCGATGGGGGAACAGGTTGAAGCGCTGGAACACCATGCCCATGCGGCTGCGCAGGGCGTGCACGGTCTTGCTGCCGCGTTGTACGGTTTGGCCGAACACGGTGATGACGCCGCCGTCATAAGCTTCCAGCGCATTGATGCAGCGCAGCAAGGTGGACTTGCCTGAACCCGAAGGGCCGATCAGGCACACCACTTCTCCCTTGGCCACGTCCAAGTCGACGCCGTGCAGGACGCGATGGCTGCCGTAATGTTTTTGCAGTTGGCGTATCTCGATCATGCTTTTTTCCTCCGGCCCAAGTGCTGTTCCATACGACGCAGGCCATACACCAGCGGCAGGCTCATCAGCAGGTAGAGCAGGGCGACCAGGGTGTAGACGGTCATGTTCTGGAAGGTGGACGAGGCGATGAGTTGGCCCTGGCGGGTCATCTCGGCCACGGTAATAGTCGATACCAGCGACGAGTCCTTGAGCATCATCACCAGGGTGTTGCCGTAGGGCGGCAGGGCGATACGAAACGCTTGCGGCAGGATCACCCGGCGCATCATCAGTGCCGAGCGCATGCCCAAGGCTTCGGCGGCCTCGCGCTGGCCCTGTTCGACGGCAATGATGCCGGTGCGGAAGTTCTCGGCCTGGTACGCCGAGTAGGCGATGCCCATGCCGATCACGCCCGCGTAGAACGCGGTGAGGTGCACGCCCATGTCCGGCAGCACAAAGTAGATATAGAACAGCTGCACAATGATCGGCAGGCCACGGATCACGTTGATGATGGTGCTGGCCGCCCACGACAGCGCGCGGATCGGCGACAGCTTGAGCAGCGCCAGCACCAGGCCGATCGCGCTGCTGAGCAGGAACGACAGCACGGTAATCTGGACCGTCACCCAGGCGCCTTGCAGCAGGATCGGCAAGAAGTCCTGGGCGTTTTGCAGGAACTCAGCCGGGTTCATGGGCGCACCTGGGTATCAAGTCCCCACTTCTTGAGGATGCTGTCGAGGGTGCCGTCAGCCTTGATACTGGCGATGGCGGTGTTCAGGCGTTCGAGGGTTTGCGCGTCGCCCTTGCGCACCACCAGGCACACTTCGCCGACATTGGTGGGCTTGTAGTCCGGGGCGAGTTTCACGCCTTTGAACAGCTTCTGGCGGATCTGGTAGGCCACCACCGGCTGGTCGCCCACGGCGGCCTTGATGCGGCCCAGGGACAGGTCGCGGACCATCTCGCCGATGGAATCGTAGGTGCGGATTTCCTTGAAGATGCCGAGCTTGTTCAGTTGGTCATAGAAGACGGTGCCGGCCTGTACGCCGACCACCTGGTCCTTGAGTGGCATGAGGTCGGGGTAGGCGGTGTTGTCGTCGGCATTGACGATCAGGCCTTCACCGTAGGCATATACCGGCGCGCTGAAGTCGACCACCTTGGTGCGCTCTTCGGTCTTGAGCATGCCGGCGGAAATGAAGTCCAGCTTGCCCGAGGTGAGCGACGGAATCAGCGCGGCAAAGTTGGTCTGTTCGATCTGGCTGGTGAAACCGCCGGCCTTGCCCACGGCCTCAGCCACATCCACCATCACGCCCTGGATGCTGTTGCTCTTGATGTCAAGAAAGGTAAACGGCGAGCCACTGGCGGTTGCACCGACTTTGTACAAGGACGCACTGTCTGCGTGCGCGGCGCTGACACAAACGGCGGCGCACAGACCGAAGGCAAGGCGGCGAAACAAGGGCGAAAGACTGTTCATCGGGTTACTCCAGAAGGAAAACGGATCGTCAGTACCGCGAGCGGTTATTGATGAAATCGCAAGCTCTGTGCCATTTCGATTGATAAAAATCGATATACGTTATTAAAAGTCGACAAAATGAACTGTTCGTATCGATATGCGATATTTAATGGTCTATTTTTGTGATTTGAGGTAGAAATATCGCCACACCTGATCGACCTGACCGCGAGTCCGCCATGTCCGAAGAACGCAACAGTCTGCACAACCAATCCCTGGAAAAAGGCCTGTCGGTGCTCAAGGCATTCAGTGCACAGCGCCGTAGCATGAGCCTTGCAGAGGTGGCCGAGGCCGCCGGCATGACCAAAAGCTCGGCCCAGCGCATGGTGTTTACCCTGGAAAGCCTGGGTTACCTTCGGAAACACTCCCGCACACGGCATTACCAACTCACACCCCGGGTGCTGGAGTTGGGCTTCAGTTATCTGGATGCGCATTCGTTGATCGAGGTGGCCAACCCGTTTCTGTCGGAGCTGACGCGGTTGACCGGCGAAACGTCATGCCTCACCGAGCCTGCGGGCTACGACATGACCTATATCGCGCGGTTCGTCAGCTCAGGGTTCGTGCCGGTGCATATGCCGATCGGTTCGCGGGTGCCGATGTATTGCACGGCGTCGGGGCGCGCGTATTTGAGCGCGTTGCCGCAGGAGGAGGCGTTGGTGTTGATCGAGAACAGCCAGCGCATTGCCCACACCAGCCAGACGCTGACTGACATCGAGCAGATTCTGAAGTCGTTGCAACAGGTGCGCGAGCAGGGCTACGCGGTGAATGGCCAGGAGCTGTTCCTGGGTGATATGACCATCGGCGCGCCGGTGTTGGGTGCCAATGGCCGGCCGGTGGCAGCGGTGCATGTGGTGGCGCCGACCAGTCGGTGGAGCAGGGCGGATGCGGAGAAGCAGTTGGCGCCGGCGTTGTTGCAGTGTTCGCGAGCATTGAGTAACTCAGCGCGGAATCTGGGGTGATGGCCGGTGTTTGACGCTAGAAAAAACCTCACCTAGGCTCACCCTTCAATCGGTGGCTTTCTTGAGTCATTGCCTCACGCATTTTGTTGGCATGCCGTTCGACCCAGTTAAAGCTGATCCTGTCGGGAACCCGTTCAGGGAAGAGCGCGTCATGGCTATGCTGCTTCAAACAACACAACCACATTCAACTCTGCTGCTGCAAATGCTTGAGAGCGATTTCTCATCCTCCTCAACATTTGCACAGGAGTATCACTTGGCTGCAGGTTTCTGGAACGAAGCACTCCTGGACCCGGCACGCACATTTTTCCGTACGCCTGGTAAAGGATTTCGTGCGTCTCTGGTGAATCTCGGCTGGCACCTGGCAGGGCGCGAGGAGTGCGCACCTCCAGAACTGGCAATTATCCTTGAGGCACTCCACGGCGGTTCGCTGATCGTGGATGACATTGAAGACAACTCATCCTGGCGACGTGGCAAACCAGCGTTGCACGTTACCCATGGGCTGCCGCTGGCGTTGAATACCGGCAATTGGCTGTATTTCTGGGCGCTCAGCCTGATACAGCGTTTGGGCCTGCCCGGCGCCGTAGAGCTGAAGGTATCCCGCGCAGTGTCGTCGACGTTGCTTCACTGCCACTCGGGGCAGGCATTGGATCTATCTGTACGCTTGACCGATTTGGAACAAGCAGAAGTGCTTTCGGTTGTATCCGTGATCTCAGGTTTGAAAACAGGACGACTGATGGCCTTGGCTGCGTCGTTGGGTGCCATTGCGGCAGGAGGGTCGAAATCCCTTGTCGAGAGCCTGACAGTGTATGGACAGCAGGTGGGTGTGGCGCTGCAGATGTTGGATGATCTGGGTAACTTCGGTGAGCAGCTCGACCCCATCAAGCGATATGAAGATTTACGCAATGATCGGCCCTCTTGGGTGTGGGCGTGGCTGGCGGAGGACTTGAGTTGCTGTTATTTCAACTCATTGAAGAAAAAGGCCCAAGCTGTTGTCGAGCCGTATGAAGTGCAGTCGCTGGCAGATGACATTTGCCAAGCACTGGGCGCTCGAGGGACTCAACGAAGTAATAATATTCTGGATCAGTCGTTTCGAGAGCTTTGTATCAAGGCGGGACCGCATCAGGGACTTGATGAAGCTCGACAGCAATTGACGCAACTCAGGGCGAGTTTCATCGGGTCTACAAGAGTGTGGTCTGATCATGAGTGACTCGTTCATCCTTGAGAAAGCACAGCAGTGGCTGCGTGATCCTTGCGAAGTACGTCGTTTACGTACGCACTTTATACGTGCGGGCTCAAGAGCGGATATATGGAGTGCCGCCGCGATGGGGTTGACGGATGCCAGCGTCCAGTCAATCTTCGCCTCCATGAACAGCGGGAAGGTGATTGTGGGGAGCGACAGTGCACTGACCTACTTGGTTGGCCTTCCTGTATACGTGCCATATGCGTCGCACCGTATAGAACACAGTGCGCAGGGGGGCGCGTATTTTGATCAGTTGTTGGCATTGACTGACGAGAAATCACTTTGCAAGACGGTATCGACGGGCGCAATTGCGGCGATGACATTGATCGCGGGAGCCAGTTTATGGCACGCATCTAAGGGAGTGAGTGAACAGAGCCGTCGCATTGCCAGTGGCCTGGCTGCTATTGCGCGCCCTGCACCAAAAAAGGGTTTGGAGGTTCCACGGTTATTCAGCGCCTACCGCACTGTTGCTCCCGGTTTGAAAGCGCAGGATATGCCCGCAATGATCATTCGCGACTTCTGCGCCAGTACATTTGCATGGCAGTGCATTCGCAGCCCGGACGCACGTATTCATGATCTATGTGGCTCATTGCTGGTGCTCACGACGGCCGTCGATTATGTGGGGGCCGCCGATGATCCCGGGGCGAAGCGGGCGGCCTACAGATTGGCTGCCAGCGATGGCTTTACGCACTTGGGTGGGGATTCTGTCAGGCAGGCTTTGCAGGACATGGTTACGGCTTGTGCCTTTATGAAAACCAAGGATGTGCTGGTCGCAGCTTCAAGGCATTGGGGGGAATTGGGCGGCTTTGTCGAAGCGGCAGGCGGAGGGATAACACCTGATGAATTTGTCTTGGCGCGTTGGTGGGATGCGGCGATGAGCCCTTATCACCGTATGGTAATGAACTCTGACGGCTATGATTATTTGATGAACGAAGCGGGCGCTTTCGATTCATTTGCGCGATGCGCCACCGTCCAACGAGCTATCGATAATCTGATTCGCTACAGCGAAGTGGTGGATTTCGTTGCAGATTATTCGAACGAAGAGTTCTTCAATGAGGCATTTGTTGCGTTGTCGATGGGGGGCGTCAAGGCGTTGCGTGGTTATGGCACAAGCCTTTCCTGCGTAACTGATGAGCTATTGCGTTGCGATTGTGGCGAACCAGGACATGATGAGGCAGCGGAGATGTCCATGGGTGGATGTCTTTGGTATCTGCTATTGCCACGCTATCAAGCGTGGAGGCAGTTACGCGCGTTCAGTGCTGGTGAAGAAGGCCTTGCCAGTGCATTTACACTGCCGCCTGCGGGGCGCCGATTACAGTTTGCGACGCAGATACTGTTGCCGGGCAAGCTCCTTCATGGTGTCTCCTGGCAGCCACTCTGGCGAGTTATGCCATCGACAGAACGTCCCATCCTGATTGCAGAACTGACGCGTCGGATTGTCAGGCGTTGCCTACTAATCGATGTGTGGCGGCGTGAATGTCATGATTCGCTGACTGCTATTGCACAGCCATTGTTGCAGCAATGCGATACGCTCGAAGACAGCGCTGATCTACGCGCGCTGTTTTCACACTGGCATGCGCTGTTTGATGCTTGCCTGCAGCTGAGTGGTACGCGCGTTGATTCTCATCAGTCACTTATTGATCCCTTTAAATCCGTTCTGGCACGACTTTGGGGATGTATTGTCGCTTGTGATGAACTAGCTGGCGTTGATACTGAGCAGTTGTATGTTGATTGTGATGCGGCGGTTCGGCGTAGCTACACGTTACCTGTGGAGGTGGGGTTGATAGTCAGGCGTGCATTCTTCGGCATAGCAACCAGTGCCGTGGAATTGGCGGGTTTCAATCCTTATGCGCGTCTGACGGATGGCATTGCGAGCCAATGTGAAGCGTCTGGCGATGAGTGACGTGGCAGAACCGGGGGCTGTTCATGCAAAAAGCGCCCTGGAGGGCGCTTTTTTTGGTTAACGATTACGATCAGGCAATCGCATCCCAAGCCCGATCACCGTTCTCGTCTTTGATCCGAGTCGGCAACCCCATCACATCCAGCGCTTTCAGGAACGGCTCGGCCGGCAGTTCCTCGACGTTGGCCATGTGCTTCACATCCCATTCGCCACGGGCAACCAGCAGCGCAGCGGCCACTGGTGGCACGCCTGCGGTGTAGGAGATGCCCTGGCTGTCGGTTTCGGCAAAGGCTTCTTCATGGCAGGCCACGTTGTAGATGAACATCTCGTGGGGCTGGCCATTTTTGGTGCCTTTGACCAGGTCACCGATGCAGGTCTTGCCGGTGTAGCCGGGGGCGAGCGAAGACGGGTCGGGCAGCACGGCCTTGACCAGTTTCAACGGCACGACTTCCAGGCCTTCGGCGGTGGTGACCGGCTTTTCGGAGAGCAGGCCGAGGTTTTTCAGCACGGTGAACACGTTGATGTAGTGTTCGCCGAAGCTCATCCAGAAACGCACGTTGGGCACGTCGAGATTTTTCGACAGCGAGTGCACTTCATCGTGGCCGGTGAGGTAGAGGTTCTGCGAACCGACGACCGGCAGGTCATCAGTGCGTTTGACTTCGAACATGGTGTTGCTGGTCCACTGGCTGTTCTGCCAGCTCCACACCTGTCCGGTGAACTCGCGGAAGTTGATTTCCGGGTCGAAGTTGGTGGCGAAGTATTTGCCATGGGAGCCGGCATTGACGTCGAGGATGTCGATCGAATCAATACGGTCGAAATGCTGTTGCTGCGCCAGCGCGGCGTACGCGTTGACGACACCCGGGTCGAAGCCCACGCCAAGGATGGCGGTGATGTTCTTCTGTTTGCACTCTTCCAGGTGGTTCCATTCGTAGTTGCCGTACCACGGCGGGGTCTCGCAGACCTTGCCCGGCTCTTCGTGGATGGCGGTGTCGAGGTAGGCAACGCCCGTATCGATGCAGGCGCGCAGCACCGACATGTTGAGGAACGCGGAACCTACGTTGATAACGATCTGCGAGTCGGTCTCGCGGATCAGGGCCTTGGTCGCTTCCACGTCCAGGGCGTTCAGCGCGAAGGCTTGGATGTCGGCGGGAACCTTGAGGCTACCCTTGGCCTTGACGCTGTCGATGATGGCCTGGCATTTGGAGATGTTGCGCGACGCGATAGCAATACGACCGAGTTCGTCGTTGTGCTGCGCGCACTTGTGGGCCACCACCTTGGCGACACCTCCTGCACCAATGATAAGAACGTTCTTTTTCAATTGCTTTATCTCTCCTTTATCCGCCAGCTTACGAAAGGCTGGACAGGTAGTCGTCGTAACCAAATTCACGAACCACCTCGACTGTACCGTCGAGTTGTTTCACTACGATGGACGGCATTTTCAGGCCGTTGAACCAGTTTTTCTTGACCATGGTGTAGCCTGCGGTGTCGATGAACGACAGCCGATCGCCGATGGCCAGCGGACGATCAAATTGATACTCGCCGAAGATGTCCCCGGCCAGGCAGGATTTGCCGCACACCATGAAGGTGTGTTCACCGTCGCTTGGCGCCAGCTTGGCGTTGAGGCGGTAGATCAGCAGGTCCAGCAAGTGGGCTTCGATGGAGCTGTCTACCACGGCGAGGTGCTTGCCGTTGTAGAGGGTGTCGAGCACGGTGACTTCCAGGGAGGCGCTGTTGGTGATCGCCGCTTCGCCGGGTTCCAGGTACACCTGCACGCCGTACTTTTCGGAGAACGCCTTCAGGCGTGCGCAGAACGCGTCCACCGCATAGTCTTCACCGGTGAAGTGGATACCACCGCCGAGGCTGACCCACTCGACCTTGTGCAGCAGCGCGCCGAAGCGTTCTTCGATGGTGCCCAGCATCTTGTCGAACAGGCTGAAATCGCCGTTCTCGCAGTTGTTGTGGAACATGAAGCCGGAGATCTGCTCGATCACGCCTTCGATCTTCACCGGGTCCCATTCGCCCAAGCGGCTGAACGGGCGCGCCGGGTCGGCCAGCAGGTAGTCGGAGCTGCTCACCTGCGGGTTGACGCGCAGGCCACGGGTCTTGCCTTCGGAACGTTCGGCAAAGCGTTGCAGCTGGCTGATCGAGTTGAAGATGATCTTGTCGCAGTTGTCCAGCATCTCTTCGATTTCATCGTCGGCCCAGGCCACGCTGTAGGCGTGTGCCTCGCCTTCGAACTTCTGGCGGCCGAGCTTGAGCTCATACAGCGACGACGAGGTGGTGCCGTCCATGTATTGCTGCATCAGGTCGAACACCGACCAGGTGGCAAAGCACTTGAGCGCCAGCAACGCCTTGGCGCCGGACTGCTCGCGCACGTAAGCAATCTTCTGCATGTTGACCAGAAGCTTCTGTTTATCGATGAGGTAGTACGGCGTTTTGATCATTTTTGAGAGCCTGCGGCGGTGCCTGCCAAAAAAGGACACGCATTGTGCCCGCACTTGGATCGAATCGAAAGGTTAGTGGGCGGATTTTGCTGCCCTGGGTTTCAATGATACCCGCTGAGTATGACCATCTATGGGCATACCCCGGATCAATGGGTAGCAAGCCAGGTGCCATCAAACTGTCATCTCCTTACCGCCGAACTGCCACATTCCCTCGCTACTGTCCTCGCCAATGAGATCGATCTCAAGCGAGTGACAATGACTGACCTGAAAGACGTAGCCCGGCTGGCGGGCGTATCCCGCGCCACCGCCGCCCGCACTTTTGCTTCCCCCGACCAGGTGCGCCCGACCACCCGTGAGCAAGTGTTCGCCGCCGCCCGTGAGTTGGGTTTTCGCCCCAATCTGCTGGGCCGCCAGCTGCGCCTGCAAACCACCCAGTTGATCGGCGTAGTGGTGCCCAACCTGCTCAACCCGGTGTTTGCCGAACAGTTCCAGGCCATGGAGCGCGCCGCTCGGGCGCGCGGCTACAGCCTGTTGCTGGCGACCACCGATTACAGCAGCGAGCGCGAATGCATCGTGGTGGAAGAACTGTTGCGCCAGCGCGTCGATGGCCTGGTGCTGACGGTCACCGATGCCGAGAGCAACAGCGTGCTCAGCAGCTTGAACACCGAGCAAACCCCGTTCGTGCTGGCTTATCACCAACCGAGCAATCCCAACTACAGCGCCGTGTCGGTGGACAACCGCGCAGGCATGGCGCTGGCCACGCGTTACCTGCTGGAAGCCGGGCATCGGCGCATCGGCATGGTCGCCGGTCCTGCGTTGCAATCCGACCGTGCCCGTCTGCGCTACGCCGGTTATTGCGACGCCATGCGCGAATACAGCCTGGAACCCCGCGCGGTGATCGAAATGCCGGCCCACACCCAGGCCGAATTCGCCGCCATCGAACCCTTTTTGCGAGGCGACGAGGCCCCGACTGCATTGGTGTGCTCCAACGATTTCCTGGCGATCAGCCTGATCGCCGAACTGCGTCGCAACGCCTGGAACGTGCCCGAACAGCTGTCGGTGATGGGCTTCGACGGCATCAGCCTCGGCACCCAGATGCACCCGACCCTGTGCAGCGTGGTGCAGCCCATCGCCTTGCTGGCCAGCACCGTGATTGACCAACTGCTGGCGCAGATCGCCGGCAACGCCCCGACGTCCCATTGCCTGCCTTGCCATATCCGGCCGGGCGACAGTACTCAACCCCACGAGGAAACCCTTGATGCGCGCACTCAGTAAAACCCTGGCAGCCGTGCTGCTGTGCGGTGCGGCCAGCCTGGCCCAGGCCGCCGAAACCGCGATCTGCTACAACTGCCCGCCGGACTGGGCCGACTGGGGCACCCAGCTCAAGGCCATCGCCGCCAGCACCGGCGTGCAAGTACCGCTGGACAACAAGAACTCCGGCCAGTCGCTGGCGCAGTTGGTGGCGGAAAAAGCCGCGCCGGTGGCCGACGTCGTGTACTACGGCGTGACCTTCGGCCTGCAGGCACAAAAAGCCGAGGTGGTCGACACCTATAAACCCAAGGCCTGGGAGCAGATTCCCGCTGGCTTGAAAGATCCGGCCGGCCATTGGTTCGCGATCCACTCCGGTACCTTGGGCATCATGGTCAATGTTGATGCGCTGGGTGGTTTGCCGGTGCCGCAAAGCTGGGCCGACCTGCTCAAGCCGGAATACAAAGGCATGGTCGGTTACCTCGACCCGTCCAGCGCCTTCGTCGGCTACGTGTCGGCCGTGGCGATCAACCGCGCCCTGGGCGGCGACCTGGACAACTTCGCACCGGCCATCGACTACTTCCAGAAGTTGGCGAAGAACGCGCCCATCGTGCCCAAGCAAACCGCCTATGCGCGGGTGCTGTCCGGTGAGTTGCCGATCCTGGTGGACTACGACTTCAACGCCTACCGCGCGCGCTACAAAGATAAGGCCAACGTCGCCTTCGTGATCCCGAAGGAAGGCAGCATCAGCGTGCCCTACGTGATGAGTCTGGTGGCCAACGCACCGCACCGCGCCAATGCGCAAAAGGTCCTCGACTTCGTGCTGTCTGACGAAGGCCAGGCACTCTGGGCCAAGGCCTACCTGCGCCCGGTGCGTCCGATGAAAATGCCGGCTGACGTGGCCGCCCAGTTTCTGCCTGACAGCGACTACGCCCGCGCCGGGGTGGTGGACTACGAAAAAATGGCCGCTGTGCAGGAAGCCTTCGCCGCCCGTTACCTGAACGAGGTCAAGTAAGTGGCAGCATCGGCAAAACATGCCGCCTGGGCACTGGCCCCGGCCTTTGCGGTGCTGCTCGCCTTTTGGCTGCTGCCGCTGGCGCACTTGATGGTGCTCGGCGCCGAGAGTCGCGACAGCAACGGCAGCGGTTACTGGCAGGTGCTCAGCAGCGCGCAGTACCTGGGTAGCCTTGGGCAAACGCTGGTGCTGGCCGTGGTGGTGACGCTGGTGGCGCTGGTGATCGGCGGCATCAGCGGCGTGTTCCTCGCCCGGCACCAGTTTTTCGGGCGCTCGGCGCTGGTGGCGTTGCTCACCTTTCCGTTGGCCTTTCCCGGTGTGGTGGTGGGCTTTCTGGTGATTCTGCTGGCCGGTCGCCAAGGCCTGCTGGCCTCACTGGGCCTGCAACTGGCTGGCGAGCGCTGGATCTTTGCCTACTCGCTGGCGGGGCTGTTCGTGGGCTACCTGTACTTCTCGATTCCACGGGTGATCCTCACGGTGATGGCCGCGTGCGAGAGCCTTGATCGCAGCCTGGAAGAAGCCGCGCACTCCCTGGGTGCCGGGCATTGGCGCGTGGTGTGTGACGTGATCGTGCCGGGCCTGGCACCCGCGTTGGCGTCCTGCGGGGCGATCTGTTTTGCCACGTCCATGGGCGCCTTCGGCACGGCGTTTACCTTGGGCACGCGACTGAATGTCACCCCGGTGGCGATCTACAACGTATTCACCAACTACGCCAACTTTGCCGTCGCCGCTGCGCTGTCGGTGGTGCTGGGCGGGGTGACCTGGGCGGTGTTGCTGCTGACCCGGCGCCTGGTGAAAAACGCGGGGACTGTGCTGTGAAACGTTCATCGCTGTTTGTGCTGCAACTGCTGTTTACCCTGCTGGTGTGCGCCTTCATGTTGGTGCCGGTGGTGATGTCGTTGCTGGCGGGTTTGACCCGCAACTTCTTCGTCGGTCTGTCCAGTGGCTTGACCTTCGATTGGTTGATCCAGGTGTGGCAGGCCTATTCGCCGACTGTGTGGTTGTCGCTGCAATTGGCGCTGGCCTGCGCGGTGTGTGTCTGCGTGATTGGCGTGCCGGCCGCCTACGCCCTGGTGCGGATGAACAACCGCTTCAGCCGCGCCTTCGAAGAGTTGATGGTGCTGCCCGTGGCGATGCCGGGGTTGGCCAGTGCGTTGGCGTTGCTGCTCACCTACGGCCAGTTCGGCAGCTTTCGCAGCAGTTGGCTGTTCATCCTGGTCGGGCATGTGCTGTTCACCTTGCCATTCCTGGTACGCCCGGTGATGGCGGTGATGCAACGCCAGCAACTGCCGGTGCTGGAAGAGGCGGCGGCCAGCTTGGGCGCCGGTCCGATCAAGCGCTTTTTCAGTGTGGTGGTGCCTAACTGCCGCGCGGGAATCCTGGCCGGCGTGCTGATGGTGGTGACCTTGTCCCTGGGTGAATTCAACCTGACCTGGATGCTTCACACCCCCATGACCAAGACCCTGCCCGTGGGCCTGGCCGACAGCTACGCCTCGGCGCGCCTGGAGATCGCCAGCGCCTACACCCTTATCTTTTTGCTGATGATCGTGCCGCTGCTGATTGCGTTGCAGGCCATCAGTGCCCGTTTGTCCCGTGGAGAGCGTCGATGACCGCTATCACTATCCGCCTGCAAGGCTGTCGCAAGGCGTTCGCCGACGGCACCGTGGCCGTGCATGACTTGAACCTGACCGTCGAGGGCGGCGAAACCCTGGCGATTCTCGGGCCGTCCGGCTGTGGCAAGACCACCACCTTGCGCCTGATCGCCGGCCTGGAGCGCCCGGATGTGGGCCAGGTGTTGTTCGGTGACCAGGACGTGACGCGCCTGCCCATCGAGCGCCGCGACGTGGGCATGGTGTTCCAGAACTACGCGCTGTTTCCCAACCTGGATGTGGCGGGAAATATCGTCTACGGCTTGAAGATTCGCGGGATGTCGGTGCCTGAACGCAACAAGCGCTGCGACGAGTTGCTGGAGCTGGTGGGCTTGCAGCATCACGGCAAGCGCAGCATCCACGAACTCTCCGGCGGCCAGCGCCAGCGCGTGGCATTGGCCCGTGCCTTGGCGCCGCGTCCGAAAGTGCTGTTGCTGGACGAACCCCTGGCGGCCCTCGACGCGCAATTGCGCGAACGCCTGCGCAGCGAACTGAATGACCTGCTGCGCGGCCTCGGCATCACCTCGGTGTTCGTCACCCACGACCAGGGCGAAGCCATGGCCCTGGGCGACCGCATCCTGGTCATGGAGCACGGCCGTGTCGCGCAACTGGCCAGCCCGCGTGACATCTACCAGAAACCTGCCAACGCCTTCGTCGCGGGCTTCGTCGGCAACCTCAATGCCTTCGAGGTAATCGAGCTGTCGGCCCATGGCTTGAAAGTCCACGGCGGCGAGTTGCCGTGGCAGGCCGCCGAGCGGCCCAGCACGGTCTATTGCCGCCCGGAGCACCTGAAGGTGATGGAGGGAGAAGGGCACCTGCACGGCCGTCTGTTGGCGCAGTTTTTCCAGGGCGCACAAAGCCGCCTGCTGGTGGATGTGGGCGGCCAGCAACCGCTGCTGGTCGACAGCAGCGACAACCAGCTGTACGCCGTCGGCGCGCCAATCGCCCTGGCGATTGCGCCGCACATGTTGTTCACCCTGAATGCTTGAGAATCTACTGTGAATCGTCCGTTTCTTGTCGCGCAGATCAGCGACCTGCACCTTAAAGCCGGCCAGCGCCTCACTTATGGGGTGGTCGATACCTTGGGCGCACTGCGCCGCGCCGTCGACCACCTCAACGCCAGTTACCCACGCCCCGATATCGTGGTGATCAGCGGTGACCTGGTGGACTTCGGCCGCGCCGATGAATACGCCGTGCTGCACCCCGAACTCGCCCGTTTGCACATGCCGTGCTACCTGGTACCCGGCAACCACGACACGCGCGGGCCGCTGCTGGAGGCGTTCCGGGATCACGCGTATTTGCCTGTGTCCGCAGAGGGCCCATTGGACTGGGTGGTGGACGAGCATCCGCTGCGCCTGATCGGCCTCGACTCCACCATCCCCGGCGGCCACGGCGGCCAGTTGCTCGACAGCCAATTGCACTGGCTGGACGCGCAATTGTCGCTGCGTCCGCAGGCGCCGACCTTGCTGATTTTGCATCACCCGCCGTTTATCAGCGGCATCGGCCATATGGACCGCGAGCCCTTCATCAATGCGGCGGCGCTGGAGCAGGTCGTCGCCCGTCATCCGCAAGTCGAGCGCCTGCTGTGCGGGCATTTGCACCGGCCGATGCAGCGCCGTTTCGGCGGCAGCCTGAGTTGTGTATGCCCCGGCACCTCGCACCAGATCGTGTTGGACCTACAAGAAGCGGCGCCCGCGCATTTCAACCTGGAGCCGGCGGGCTATCTGTTGCATCGCTGGGAGGCGCAACAGGGTTTGATCAGCCACAACGGCGTATTCGGGGAGTACCCGGGGCCGTATCCGTTTTATGACGCTCATGGGTTAATTGACTGAGGTTGTGATGAAAGCCACTTTGAATGTGTTAAGCGTGTTGACCGGCGGCCTGGGCGTTGCCCTCAGCCCTTTGGCGTCGGCTGATTTCTTGAGCGACAGTAAAGCCAACTTGAGTATGCGCAACTTCTACTTCAACAACGACAACCGTGACGGCGCCGCCGCACCGTCGAAGACCGAGGAGTGGGGCCAGGCGTTTATCCTCAACTACCAGTCGGGCTTCACCGACGGCACCGTCGGTTTTGGTCTCGACGCCATCGGCATGCTCGGCATCACCCTGGACAGCGGCGCCGGCCGCCACGTGGGCAGCTCGATGATCCCCAACGACGACGGCAAGGCCACCGACAACTGGGCCCGTGGCGGCGCCACGGCCAAGGCGCGTTTTGCCAAGAGCGAACTGCGCTACGGCTACCTGCGGCCGAACCTGCCGATCCTGGTGAGTAACGACGGCCGCCTGTTGCCGCAGTCGTTCGAAGGTGGGCAAATCACCAGCAAGGACATCGACAACCTGACCCTGATCGGCGGCCAACTGCAACACACCACCGGCCGTGGCTCCAGCGACCGCAGCGGCCTGGCGGCGGCGGGCGGCACCCAGGAAAGCAACAAATTCAACTACGCCGGTGCCGATTACCAGGTGACCAAGGACCTGATGGTCCAGTACTACTACGCCAACCTCGAAGACTATTATCAACAGCACTTCGCCGGGCTGATCCACGTATTGCCGCTGGGCGACTACGGCTCGTTGAAAACCGACCTGCGCTACTTCAAGACCACCTCCGACGGCAAGAACAGCAGCGCTTCTGGCCGTGCCGAAGGTTACAAGCTCGGCGGCTACACCAAGAATGGCACCGGTGAAATCGACAACAACACCTGGAGCGCGGCGTTCATCTACTCCCTGGGCCCGCACGCGATCACCGCCGGCTACCAGCAAGTCTCGGACGACAGCAACTTCGCCCAACTCAACCAGGGCGGCCTGGTGAACAAAGGGGAGGGCGGTTCCAGCCTGTACCTCTACACCGACCGTACCGTGCAAACCTTTATCCAGGCCGGCGAGCGCACTGCCTTTGCGCAATACGCCTACGACTTCGCGTCACTCGGTGTGCCGGGGTTAAAGGCCTCGGTGATGTACTTGAAGGGCGACCACATCCTCACCGCCAGCGGCAACGACGCCAGCGAGTGGGAGCGCGATATCTCGCTGGATTACGTAGTGCAGAGCGGCACGTTCAAGAACGTCGGGTTCGGCTGGCGCAACGGCGTGTCGCGCAGTGAAGTGGCGCGGGACCAGGACCAGAATCGGGTGTTTGTGAACTACTCGATTCCGTTGATGTAACGACCTTTCAAACACTGCAAAACCCAATGTGGGGCCGTCGAGCCCCACATTGGTTCTCTTGTGGCGAGCGGGCTTGTCGAATCGTCGCACCGCCCGCGTTGGGCTGCGAAGCAGCCCCAGAACCAGCGGCCGAAGAAGGCCTGACTCACCGCATGCCTCCTTCTAGGGTCGCTTCGCAACCCAACGCGGGACAAGCCCGCTCGCCACAGGGTACTTATCGCCAGTTCTACCTAAAGACCTTGAAAGGCTGGGATCTATCCACGAAGCCAGGGTGCCTTGGACTCAATGCAACTGTGCGCCTGGTTCTGTACCTTGAACGGGGTATCGAGCGTGCCCAGCGCAATCGAAATCCACTCTGGATACTTTCCTTTAGCGTCGCTCCAGAACAGCGATGAACCGCATTCCGAGCAGAATTGACGGGTGATACCTGGCGAAGATTCATAGCTTTTCAGCGTGTCACGTACAGCCTGGATCGTCACGTCTGATCGGCGCGCGCTGGCATACGTTGCGAACGCCGCGCCATGCCCTTTCTGGCATTTTTTGCAGTGGCAGTGGGTGGCGGCCTTGAGCGGTGTCGCGACTTGATAAGTGACTGCACCGCAGAGGCAACTGCCTTGATTGATTGCATCCATGTCTGGTTTTATCCCGAAGAGTTCGACAAACACTATACCTGTGGCGAGGGAGCTTGCTCCCGCTGGGATGCGCAGCATCCCCATCCAGTCCAACCACAAACGTACAAGAATCCCCCCAACCCCCTCAGTAGACTCGCCGCACTCCCTCTACTGCAGGTCTTCCATGGACATCTTCCTCTACGCCTTCAGCGTCATGTACAGCCCCGGTCCCGTGAATTTCATGGGCCTCAACGCCGGGCTCACCGGTCAGTTCCGGCGCTCCACCGGGTTTTTCATCGGCGTGGGCTGCGCGATGCTGGTGTTGTTTGTGCTGTTCGGCTACACCGGCGAGGCGATCATTTCCCAGGCGGCCTTGCCCTATATTTCGTTGATTGGCGGCGTGTACACCTTGTACCTGGCTTATCAGGTGTTCACCGCGCGCACGGTGGTCGATGAAAAAGTCTCTACCGCACCGGCCAAGACGCTCACGTTCTGGAACGGCCTGGTGATCCAGTTGCTCAACCCCAAGGGCATCATGGCGGTGCTGCCGATCACCAGCGTCATGCTGCCGGCGGCGCATATCACTGGGGTGTCGATTGCACTGGTGTCGGCGTTGCTGGCCTTTGGCGCGTTGGGTGCGCCGTGGATCTATGCGTTGCTTGGTGCACTGCTGGGGCGTCGGATCAACGGGACGTCGGCGTTTACCGTGTTCAACCGCTGCATGGGCCTGGCGCTGGCGGTGTGTGCGTATTTCATGTTTCACGCGTTCTATGTGCACCTGGTCGCCGCATGAGTGGAGCTTGTCACCTCGACTCACGCATAGATCGAGCTTCTACAGGTACTTGAGCCAGGCCAGGTCGCGGCGTCGCGTCTTGAGCCCGGCAAACCAACGTACCGGCGGATACAGCGCCAGCGGCAGCAGCAGCGCCACCAGCCAAATGGCGCCCACGCCGTCGACGCCGAAGTAGTTGCCGTGATTCAGGCCGAACAGCGCCACACACGCGACGTAGAGGATTTTCAGCACGTACAGGTGCAGCAGGTAGAAGAACATCGGCGCTGCACCGAAGGTGGCGAGCAGGCCGATCCAACGCTTGCTTCCCGCTTTCTCGAACGCCAGCAACAGCAGCAAGCCGATCCCCAGCGTCAGTGCCAGAAACAACAACGAAGGCGGGTACTTGGTGATGTTGAAAAAGCTCATCAGGGTCTGCACGCCATTGTCATAGGCTTGCCAGGGTTTTTCGCCATACCCGTTGGCTGCTCGCAACACCACGAACCCTATCAATGCACTCATACCGCCGAGCAACAGGTAACGCTGACGCAGCGCCGGCGGCATGCCTTGGGCAAACCACGGGCCGAGGCTGTAGCCCAGGGCAATCACACCGATCCACGGCAGCACCGGATAGGTGGTGCGCAGGCGCAGCGAGTCGCCCACTTCGATCCAGCTGCGCTCATGCAGGATTGCCCACGGAATGTGCAGTGCCGAACCCGCGTCGAAGTGCAGCCCGTCCAGCAGGTTGTGCCCGGCAATGATCACCACTGCCAACACGATCAGCAGCGAACGCGGCAACCACACCAGCGCCGCGAGGGTGATCATGCTCACGCCAATCGCCCAGATCACTTGCATATAGATCACGCTGGGCGGCAGCTGGAAGGTCCAGGCGAAGTTGACCAGGGTGAACTCCAGCACCACCAGGAACAGCCCACGTTTGAACAGGAACGCCGACACATCGCGCCGGCCCTGGTATTTCTGGCCGTACAGCCACGCCGACAAGCCCGTGAGCAAAACAAACACTGGCGCACACAGGTGGGCGAGGGTGCGGCTGACAAACAGCGCGGGCTCGGTGCTGTCGAGAGTCATCGGATCGCTGACCTGACGGTGCAGCAGGAAGGTTTCGCGCACATGGTCCAGCAACATGAACAGGATCACCAGGCCGCGCAGGGCATCGATGGAGAGCAGGCGTTGGCGCAGGGGAACAGCATCGGTCATGGGCGAGGATCACAGGGCAGGGCGAAAATGGGTTGTTATCCTATAACATTAATTAACGCGTTGCCGCGATTCGTTGCCCAGATTAGAATGCGATCAATTCTTAATTACTACCGGGTTCGGGTGATCGGCATGTCGTCTTCGCTCCATCTGCCTGTCCAGGCGTTGTACTGCGAACATCATGGTTGGCTGTACCGCTGGCTCGACCGCAAGCTGGGCAATGCCAACGATGCGGCCGACCTGGCCCACGACACCTTCATGCGCCTGCTCACCCGCCAACACAGTGCCGGTTTCGGCAGCGAGCCGCGCGCGTTGCTCACCCATATTGCCAAGGGCCTGATGATCGACAGCTGGCGTCGCCAGGAAGTCGAACGCGCCTACCTGGAAACTATCGCGCACCTGCCCGAGCAGGCAGTGCCGTCGCCGGAAACCCGCTGGCTGATCCTCGAGGCGTTGTACCGCATCGAAGCCATGTTGCGGGATTTGCCGGAAAAGACCCGCCAGGCCTTCCTGATGTCACAGCTCGACGGCTTGACCTATCAGCAGATCGCCGACGAATTGAAGGTGTCGCTGGTTTCGGTCAAACGCTACATGCGCGATGCGTTCCTTGCGTGCCTGAGCGTGGCATGAACCCGTCCATCGACCCGCTGATCCTCGGGGAGGCCGCCGACTGGATGGTGCAGTTGCAGTCCGGCAGCGCCACCGACGAAGACCGTCGCGCCATCGCCCAATGGCAAGGCCGCAGCGCCCAGCACGCCCAGGCCTGGCAACGGGCGCAGGCGATTCTGGGGGATTTCAACAGCGTGCCGGCGGCGATTGCGGGCGACACCCTCAAGCGTATCGGCCGCAAAAAATCCCTCGGCCGCCGCCAGGCGCTTGGCCTGTTGCTGCTGGCGGGCCCTGCGACCTGGCTGGCCTACCGGCAAAAACCGTGGCAACCGTGGACCGCCGACCAGCACACCGCCGTTGGCGAGCAACGCAACCTCACTTTGCCGGATGGCACACGCCTGCTGATCAACACAGCCAGCTCATTGAATATCGCGTTCACCGACCAACTGCGGCGTCTCGAGTTGCTGCAGGGTGAAGTGATGATCACCACCGCCAAGGACCCCGCGCCGACCCATCGTCCGTTTGTGGTGCAGACCCGCCACGGCACCGCCCGCGCCCTGGGCACGCATTTCAGCGTGCGGGTGGACGAGCAGAGCAGCCGCGTGGCGGTGCTCGACGGTGCGGTGGAAATGCTGCCGCAGCACGCCCGTCGTGGGCTGATCCTCAAGGCTGGCGAGCAGAGCGCATTCGGTAGCGACAGCGTGGCCGCGGTGCAGCCGCTGGAGGCCGGCGCCACCACCTGGGAAAACGGCATGCTGCTGGCCCAGCAGATGCGCCTGGCGGACTTGCTCGATGAGCTGGGACGCTACCGCCACGGCGTGTTGCGCTGCCACGACAGCGTCGCCGGGCTGAGCGTGTCCGGGGCGTTCCCCTTGCGGGACACCGACGCCAGCCTGCGCTTGTTGCAGGAAACCCTGCCGGTCAAGGTCAGCAGCTTGACCGGCTACTGGGTGACGATCGAACCGCGCTGAATTTTTTTCCCGTTTCGCTGATACCTTTTCAGTTGTCGCCCGGTGTAGGGGAGAACCCTCAACTCTGCACCGCGTCGACAGGAACCCCCATGACCTTCACCCCTCACCCGATCCGCCCCTTGAAGGCCTTGAGCCTGGCTGTCGCCCTGGCTGCCATCGCGCCGCTGCACAGCGCCGTGGCAGCCGACGCCCCGTCGAGCAGCGCGTCACGCAGCTACCACCTTGCGCCGGGGCCGTTGGGCAATGTGTTGGCGCAATTCGCGGCGTTGTCCGGGGTGCCGTTGTCATTTGATTCCACGCTGCTCAACGACCAGCAAAGCGCTGGTTTGCAGGGCAGCTACACCGCGCAAGCGGGCTTCATGCAACTGCTGCAAGGCAGCGGTTACGCACTGCAAAGCACCGGCGCCAATGGCTATACCTTGGTGCCTGAAGCAACGGGTGACGCCGTGCAGTTGGGCGCGACCACCATCAGCGGCGAGAGCGGGGCGCAGGCGGATACCTATGCCGGTGGCCAGGTCGCCCGATCGGCGCGCCTGGGCGTGTTGGGCAATCGCTCGATCAATGACGTGCCGTTCAGCGTGGTCAGCTACACCGCCAAGACCATCGCCGACCAACAGGCGCGCACCGTCGGGGATGTGCTGCTCAATGATGCGTCCGTGCGCCAGTCGGCAGGCTTCGGCAACTTTTCCCAGGTGTTTACCATTCGCGGCCTGCCGCTGAACACCGATGACATTGCCTTCAACGGCCTGTACGGCGTGCTGCCACGGCAGATCATCACCACCGAAGCCCTGGAGCGGGTCGAGTTGTTCAAAGGCCCCAACGCCTTCGTCAACGGTGTATCGCCAGCCGGCAGCGGCATTGGCGGCAGCGTCAACCTGGTGCCCAAGCGCGCCGAAGATGTGCCAACCCGTAGCGTCAGCCTCGACACCACTACCGATGGCCAGAGCGGCGGCCACCTCGACCTGGGCCAGCGGTTCGGTGAAGACAATCGCTTCGGCGCGCGGATCAACCTGGCCAAGCATGGCGGCGACACGGCTATCGAGGACGAATTCAAAAGCTCGCAACTGGTGGCCGTCGCCCTGGATTACCGGGGCGATCGCCTGCGCGTGTCCACCGACTTCGGCTACCAGAAAGAGCGCATCAACAGCGGTCGCTCGGTGGTCTATCCCAACGGCACACAGGTACCGAAGGCGCCATCGGCCAAGCACAACTATGCCCAGGACTGGAGCTGGTCGGAGTTGGAAGACACCTATGGCATGTTCAATGCCGAATACGATTTGAATGACAACTGGACCGCCTATGTCGGTGGCGGGGCCAAGCACACGCGGGAGAACGGGCAGTATTCGTCGCTGTACGTGGGCAACGATGGCAGTGGCCGTGTGGGCTTTTTGTACTCGCCCCACGACGAGGACAACAAGAGCGCCATGGCCGGCTTGAACGGGCGTTTCAATACCGGCCCCGTGAGCCATCAGGTGAACTTCGGTTTGTCCGGCATCTGGGGGGAGCAACGTTCGGCATTTGAAGCGATCCTGCAAGCCAACCGCCGGCCGGGCAACCTCTATAACCCGACCCAGATCCCACGTCCGTCCGTTACTTACTTCGGCAGCGACATCCACGACCCGCGCATCGTCGGCAAGAACCGCATCAAAAGTGCGGCAGTGTCCGACACCCTGGGCTTTATCGATGATCGTGTGCTGCTGACCCTGGGCGTGCGGCGCCAGACCATTGAGGTAGACGCGTGGAACACCACCACGGGCGTGCGCAACGCCAACTATGCCGAGAGCATCACCACGCCGGTGTATGGCCTGGTGGTTAAGCCGTGGGAGCACGTGTCGTTCTACGCCAACCGCATCGAAGGCCTGGCCCAAGGGCCGACCGCGCCGTTGACCAACGTCACCAACCCTGGCGAGGTCTTTGCGCCTAACCGCAGCAAGCAGACCGAAGCCGGGGTCAAGCTGGATTGGGACAGTTTTGGCGCGACCTTGGGTGTCTACCGAATCGAGCAGCCCAGCAGCGCCACCAACACCAACCCCAATGGCACCAATACCTTCAGCGTCGATGGCGAGCAGATCAACAAAGGCGTGGAATTGAACGTGTTCGGTGAGCCGGTTGACGGCCTGCGCCTGCTGGCCGGTGCGACCTGGATGAACACCGAACTGAAGAACACCTCCAACGGCCTCAACGACGGTAACCGCGCGGCTGGCGTGCCACGTTTCCAGTACAACGTCGGCGCCGACTGGAATATTCCCGGCCTCCAGGGCGCCGCCGTCAACGCGCGGATGCTGCGCACCGGTGGCGAGTACGTCAATGCGGCCAATAGCCTGAGCATCCCCGCCTGGACCCGTATCGACCTCGGCGCTCGTTATGGCTTCAAGGCCGATGACAAGTACATCACGCTGCGCGCCAACGTAGAAAACGTGGCGAACAAGGCGTACTGGGCGTCGGCGTCGACGGCCAACAACTACCTGACCCAGGGTGAGCCGCGCACGGTCAAACTCTCCGCGACGGTGGACTTCTAACCGACGACGCCGATCAAATGTGGGAGCGGGCAAGCCCGCTCCCACATTGATCCTCGCCCCACCGAGGATTCTGATACTGTCAGTAAAATTGCTTGTGCAGGCCGATCATCATGACTACCCCTCAATCCGTCCTCGACTTCTGGAAACACGCGGGCCCCAAACACTGGTTCGCCAAGGATGACACCTTCGACGCCACCTTCCGCGACACCTTCCACACCGCCCACCTGCAAGCCGCCCGGCGCGAACTGGAACATTGGCTGGACTCGGCGCAAGGAGCCCTGGCGCTGCTGATCCTGCTTGACCAATACCCCCGCAACGCCTTTCGCGGCACTGCCCACATGTTCGCCACCGATCCATTGGCCCGCCTGTATGCGAGGCGCATGGTCGACGCCGGATTGGATCAGCAGGTCGAGCCGGCATTGCGCGCGTTCTGCTACCTGCCGTTCGAACATTCTGAAGACTCGGCGGATCAACAGCGCTCACTGGTCCTGAACCAGCAGTTGGACGCCAACACTTACCGTTGGGCCAAGGAGCACGCGCGCATCATTGAGCAGTTTGGGCGCTTTCCCCATCGAAACGAGGTGTTGGCCAGGGCTACCACCGACGCCGAGCGTAGGTTTCTGGACGCGGGCGGGTTCTCTGGCTAGCGGCTATTGAGCGTCCCGGTCGATTTCCAGGCGTTTGCGCGCGTTGGGGCAGCCGTTGGTTGCCAGCGCTTTCTCAAGGTATTCAATACGCAACGGCCGGGCGGTTCTGCGATTGGTTCGGCTGGCGAGCACTTTATAGAGTTCGGCGCGGTAATCGTTTTCGCTGCCTGATTGCAGCTCGACGCCCTTGGGCGGCGCGCCGCAGGTCAACCAGACGGCGGGCTGCGGGTAGTAAGGTGCAAAGTCGTCCATTTTAGCCAGGGCGTTTTGCAGCGCCGGCATGTACTTGGGGCCCATCACATAGTCCAGGCAAGTGTTGTCGACGTAAAGTGCGGCCGGGGCAAAGCCGTGCTCCAGGCTTGAGATTGCCAGTTGGCACATCTCTTGTTCTTTGCCGGGCACCAAATAGATCTGATACAGGAGCATCAGGCGGTATTCGGCAACGGGATGTCCTGCCTGCGCTGATTCGCTCAAGCGTTGTTGGATGAGCGCCAGGTTCGCTTTCTTCTCGTCCACATCGGCAGGTGTTTTCTTGGCCAGCACTGAGCGCATCAGGTCGGCGTACTCAGCGTCGCTTTTCTTCAACAGGGCGGCGGCTTGCTGATACTGCACTTCACCGGGCAGCGCGGGGAGATCACTGGCCGACGCCACGTAGGAAACACAGGAGAACGACAAAAACACGGCGAAGGGAAAGCGCAAGACGAACATCCTTTTTCAGTGCTACGCAGGTGCGCGCTGGGTGGAAAGTCTACCTTGGCAGGCGTTGCCGTTACAGCGGGTGCGGCTATTCCCACCAGGAATGCCCCCATAAAAACAGCGCATTGTCTTTCTCGCCGCACATCTCGTAGCGTGGTGTTCCACTCACGGAGAATCGTTATGAGCCAGCGTCCGTTGCGCCTGTATGTTGATCATTTGTATACCAGTCCCTACGCGATGTCGGTGTTCGTCACCCTGCGGGAAAAAGGCCTGGTGTTCGACACCTTGACCCTGGACCTGGATGCTGCCCAAAACCAGACCGCCGACTTCGCCCAACTGTCCCTGACCCAGCGCGTGCCGACGCTGGTAGAAGGAGACTTTGCGCTGTCGGAGTCTTCGGCAATCACGGAATACCTGGAAGAGGCTTACCCCGAGACCCCGGTCTATCCGGCCGACCCCCGGCAGCGGGCGAGGGCGCGGCAGGTGCAGGCGTGGTTGCGCAGTGACTTGCTGCCGATCCGCCAGGAGCGTTCGACGATGGTGGTGTTCTACGGGCAGAAGATGCCGCCCTTGTCCCCTGTGGCCGAAGCGGCGGCGCGCAAGCTGATCAGCGCGGCCCAGGCGCTGTTGGCGGGTAACCGGGCCTATCTGTTCGGCGCGTGGTCGATTGCGGATGTGGACCTGGCGGTGATGCTCAATCGCTTGATTCTCAACGGCGACAGCGTGCCCGCCGAGTTGGTGGAATACGCGCAGCGCCAGTGGCAGCGGCCGTCCGTGCAGGCGTGGGTGCAACAGCAACGCCCAGTGCTGTAACCGACCATTCATCCTCTAGGCGTGGTGACGCGCTTGACAGCCGTCACCCAGCGGACAAATACTCTCGCCATATTCATATATATGACTAAATAACAAAGTGAATGTGGCCCCATGAATACCTTGTCCAGTGACGCCCGTCTGCCGCTTTACCAACGCCTGCGCGACCACCTGGTCGAGCAGATCGCCAACAATCGCTGGCGCCCCGGTGAAGCCATTCCCACCGAAGCGGTGCTGTCCGCCGAGTACGAACTGTCCACCGGCACGGTGCGCAAGGCCGTCGATGCGTTGGTGAGCGAAGGCATTCTTGAGCGCCAGCAGGGCCGGGGCACCTTTGTGCGTCGCCCGCAGTTCCAGTCCTCCCTGTTTCGCTTCTTCCGGTTTCAAGGTCCTGCGGGCGAGCGGCAAGTGCCGGAGAGCCGCATTCTCACGGTTGAATCCCTGGCCGCGCCGTCGGCGGTCAGTGAGGCGTTGGGCCTGGCGCCCGAAGCCCAGGTGATCCGCATCCTGCGTACCCGTTTGTTTGATGTGCAGCCGCTGCTGGCCGAAGAGATCTGGCTGCCGCGCACGCGCTTCCAGGCGTTGCTGGATATTGATCTGTCCCAGCAAGGCCCGTTGCTGTATCCGGTGTATGAAGACGTCTGCGGGCAAGTGGTGGCCTCGGCCGAGGAAACCCTGACCGCCGAATCGGTCAACGAGGTGTACGCGCGCTTGCTGCAGGTGCCGGTCAACAGCCCGGTGGTGGTGATCGAGCGCCTGGCCCGCGATTACGCCGGCCAACCCCTGGAGTGGCGACGCTCCCGCGGGCACGCCGAGCACTTCCGCTACCGCGTGGACATTCGCTGACCCGACACCCACACCGTTAATTGTTTGCCCAACACTGGCCCGGCTGCGGCACGGTTCGCGCCCGGCTGCCTCGCGTTTGACCTATAAGGATAAAAATCATGTTCAGTTGGTATCGCCAAGTCACTCCCCGGGAGCGCAAAACATTCTGGGCCTGTTTCGGTGGATGGTCCCTCGACGCACTGGAAGTGCAGATGTTCGGCCTGGCGATCCCGGCACTCATCGCCGCCTTCGCCTTGACCAAGGGCGATGCAGGGTTGATCAGCGGCGTCACGCTGGTGACCTCGGCCATCGGCGGTTGGGTCGGCGGCACCTTGTCCGACCGCTACGGCCGGGTGCGTACCTTGCAGTGGATGATTCTGTGGTTCTCGTTCTTCACCTTTTTGTCGGCGTTTGTCACGGGCTTCCACCAGTTGTTGATCGTCAAGGCGCTGCAAGGCTTTGGCATTGGCGGTGAGTGGGCGGCGGGCGCGGTGTTGATGGCCGAGACCATCAACCCGAAGTATCGCGGCAAGGTGATGGGCACCGTGCAGAGCGCCTGGGCCGTGGGTTGGGGCGTCGCGGTCGGGGTGTTTGCGCTGATCTATTCGTTTGTGCCGCAGGACATGGCCTGGCGCGTGATGTTTGTAGTGGGCCTGCTGCCGTCGTTCCTGATTATCTGGGTGCGCCGCAATGTTGAAGAGCCCGACAGCTTCCAGCGCCTGCAAAAAGAACAGGCGATTCCACAGAGCTTCTTCAAGTCGCTGGCCGGTATCTTCCGTCCTGAGCTGATTCGCGTCACGCTGTTCGGCGGCCTGCTGGGCCTGGGGGCCCATGGCGGTTACCACGCGGTGATGACCTGGCTGCCGACCTTCCTCAAGACCGAGCGCAACCTGTCGGTACTCAACTCCGGCGGCTACCTGGCGGTGATCATCTTTGCCTTCTGGTGCGGCTGCATCGCCAGTGGTCTGCTGATTGATCGCATCGGCCGACGCAAGAACATCGTGCTGTTCGCGCTGTGCTGCGTGATAACCGTGCAGGCTTATGTGTTCCTGCCGTTGACCAATACGCAGATGCTGTTCCTTGGCTTCCCGCTGGGCTTTTTCGCGGCCGGCATTCCGGCCAGCCTCGGGGCGTTGTTCAACGAACTGTACCCGGCGGATGTGCGCGGTGCCGGCGTGGGCTTTTGCTACAACTTCGGGCGCGTCTTGTCCGCAGTGTTTCCGTTCCTGGTGGGGCATATGAGCGACTCCATGTCCCTCGGCTCGGCCATCGGCATCGATGCCGGGATTGCCTACGGCGTCGCGGTGATCGCCGCATTGTGCCTGCCGGAAACCCGTGGCCGCGTGCTGGAAGCAGCGCCCGCCGACAACGTGGTGACCGGCCAGCGCGCCCAGGCTTGACCCTTTTTACTCTTGAAAGACGAACCCCATGTTTGATAACTGCTCCATCACCGGCATCGACGCCCACGCCCATGTGTTCAGCCGCACGCTGACCCTGGCCGGCGAACGTCGCTACACCCCTGGCTACGACGCCACGCTGGCGGATTACCTCGGGCACTTGCGCGCCAACGGCTTGAGCCATGGCGTGCTGGTGCAGCCCAGCTTCCTGGGCACTGACAATCGCTACCTGCTGGCCGCCTTGCAGCAGGCACCTGATCGTTTGCGCGGCGTGGCGGTGGTTGAACGCGATATCCCGCGCGACGCCCTGGATGCCATGGCCCGCTCAGGTGTCGTGGGCGTGCGACTGAACCTGGTGGGCCGGGCGCTGCCGGACTTTGCCGAGTCGGGCTGGAAGGCGTTCTTCGAGCACATCGTCGAACTGGGCTGGCATGTGGAAGTACACCGCGAGCTGGACGACCTGCCGCAGTTGGTGCGGCAACTGCTGCCGTTCGGGGTGAAATTGGTGATCGATCATTTCGGGCGACCCGACGCGCGACTGGGCGTCGAGCAGCGCGGCTTTACCGAGTTGCTGGCGCTCGGGCTCGGCGGCCAGCTGTGGCTGAAAGTCTCGGGTATCTATCGCCTGGCTGGCAGCGCGGCGCAGAACCGTGAGTTTGCCCACCAAGCCATGCCGTTGCTGCAACAGAGCTTTGGCCTGGATCGGTTGGTGTGGGGCAGTGACTGGCCGCACACCCAGCATGAAGCGTCTATCGGCTATGGCGCAGTGATTGAGCAACGCCAAGCCCTGGGTTGGTCGGCAGCAGTCGCGCAGGCTTTGTTGATCGACACGCCACGCCAGTTATTCGGCTTCCACCACGCGTAGCCAATCCTCCTCCACACGGCGGTCGAGGTCTTCCCAGTCCGCCATGCCCAGCACCCGTGTGGTGTTCAAACCCCGCAGGTAACCCCGCAGTTGCTGGGCGCTGGTGCTGATTTGATCGGCGTCGGCTGCCTCGTCCTGCAGCACGTGTTCATAGTCGACCAGGTAATCGGCGACCCGCTCGCGAAACTCCGGTAGTACGGCTTCGCGGATGCGGTCGAAGGTTTTCTGGTGGGGCTTCATGGCGTGGTCCTTATAAGTTTTATGTCAGCACTATCGGTTCAGATAATAGTCACCATCAAGGATCGCAAGTTCTGTTTTTGCGGGAAAAGCGGAAAATCACGCCATCGAGACGCTGTTCAAGGAAATGCGCGATGAGGACGTTTATTCAGCTGGCGTTGATGGCTTTGATGCTGGGCACGGTTGCCATCAACAACGCGGCAATTGCCGATGATCTGCCCATGAGCCATTTGCTACCGATCAACGGTAGCGTAGACTCCCTGCAGCACGCGCAGTCGGTGGGTGTATTGCTGAGTGACAACACCCGCGACAACCTCAGCTACCTTGAACGCTACCACGACATGGCCTTGAATGGCGCCAAGGATGCCCTCGACGGGCGTATCCGCCAGGCGTTCGTCAACAGTTCCGACCCGGAACTGGCCATCGATTGGTTGATGAACTCGCTGCAAGGCACGTTTTTGTCGGTGACGGTCTACGACAACCTGGATGCCTTGGTGCAGGCTCACCCCGATGTGGTGGTGATGCTCGATACCCATAACCAACTGCTGACCCAGCGCAACGACCAGGTCGAGGCGCGTTTTATTGCGCGGTTCTATGATGCGAACCTGCAATACATCGCCAAGGCCGAAGGCTCGGTACACAAGCAGGTGCCGTCGGTGTGGGTACATGACAAGGCAGCGCCGGAAATTGCCGCGCAGATCGAGCAGCAGCGCGATGTGCAACTGGATGCCCTGAAGCAGTTCGATGCGTCGCTCAAAGCGCTGGTCCGTGCCGGTTGATGTGAACCTTTATTTTTATAATCAGGAATTTTTCATGCGCGCTTTTTTCGCCCCGGCCTTGGCCTTTGCTTCCCTGTTGCTGGCCGGTTGTGTGTCCGCCCCCAACGCACCCACCCTGACCTTGCAGACCAGCAAGACGCCAGAAGCCTATGTGCAGTGCGTATTGCCCAAACTGGAAAAACACAAGATCACCTCCACCGTGACGCAGAACTCGCGCCACGCCAAGGTGGTGTTGACCAGCAAGATTGCCGCCGATGATGTGCTGGAAGCCTACAAGTCCCAGGACGGCGGCAAAGTGTTCCTGTATGAGCGCAAGCCGCTGGCGTCGACGATTACGCCGTCGCGGCTTGAGCTGGCTGCCAAGGAATGCCAATAATTTTGCGTATGGCCTAGGGCTTGGCTTCGTTGCTGAAGGCATTCACCGTCTTGACCAACCCCAGCGCCGCCAACGCCACCAACTCCCCACCTTTTTCTACCGTCGCCAGCGCCGGGTCCGAGCCCATGCGCCCATCCGGGAAGCGCGCGCGGAAGTCCAGCGCTTCACGGATCGGCCCGGTGTTGGCGATCTGCGGCGAATAATCGGCCGTCTTGACCGAGTCCGGATAAGCCCACTGCGTCACCGCAATCTCCGATGGCGTGGCATGGCTGCCATGGCCCACCGGGAATTGGCGTTGCGCCAGGTCGTTCACGCCTTCCAGGTCCCACCAGTTCACCAGTTTCAAGGCAAACCCAGCCGGGCGACGGGCGAAGCTGGCTTCGGCGTACAGCTCGGAAAACGCCGCTTCGATGGTGGCGATATTGCCGCCGTGGCCATTCAGAAACAGGATCTTCTCGAAACCATGCCCGGCCAGCGAGCGCACCCAATCGCCAATCGCGGCGATAAAGGTGGAAGGGCGCAGGGATATGGTGCCGGGAAAGCCCAGGTGATGCTGGGCCATGCCGATGTTGAAGGTGGGGCCGATCAGCAGGTCGGCGTTCTTCTGCGCTTCATGGGCGATGATTTCCGGGCACATCCAGTCGGTGCCCAGCAGGCCGGTAGGGCCGTGTTGTTCGTTGGAACCGATGGGAATCACCACTGTGCGGCTGCGTTCCAGAAACTGCCCGATCTCGATCCAGGTGGATTTGTGTAGAAGCATGCGACGCTCTCTTATCTATGGGGACAGGCTATCCGCCACGGATTGTACGACTACTCGCCACCTGTTGGGGTTTGCAATTGAGGTAGGTCGAAGACTTCAACCAGCGCTGGTCCGGGTACCAGGAAAACATGAACTGCCCATCCTTGAGCTTGTCCACCACCTGGCGTGCCACCTGCGGGCGCACGGCCGGGCAACCCTGGCTGCGGCCGATACGGCCTTCGCGCTTGCTCCACAAGGGGCTCACGTAGTCGGCGGCGTGAATCACGATGGCGCGGTCGCGGGCCAGGTCATTGAAACCCGGCTCCAGGCCGTCCATGCGCAGTGAGTAGCCGTGGGTGCCCAGGTAGCTTTCCTGGGTGCGGAACAACCCAAGGCTGGACTGGTGGCTGCCTTCCAGGTTGGAGAACTGGGTGGCGAAGTTTTCCCCGGATTTGGCGCCGTGGGCGACCAGGTCGCGTAGCACCAGGGTTTTCTTGCGCAAATCGAAGATCCACAGCCGACGGGCGGTCGAAGGCTGGGAGTAGTCAATAACCGCTAGGCGCTCGGAACGTTCCTCGCCGTTATTGACCGCGCACTGCACCGCGTTCAGGGCGCTTTTGAGTACGGTGGGATTGAGTTCTGGAGCCGAGCGCGCCAGGCTGCTATACAAGTTAGGAGAGGTCTGATTGGCGGCGAGCGCAAAATTGCTCAAGGTAGCCAACGCCACGGTCATCAAACCGAGGCGGCGCATGAAAGTCAGCATCTACGAAGTGTCCCCCGGTGTGGATTGGAGCCTGGTCAATTGTTCAAAAAACACGCATGTTACTTGAGCATTTGCCTGCTCGTTGCACCATTGGTCGCGACAGCCGACGCGCTGCCGGTCGAGCCGTTGCCGGTGACCACGCCGGCGCCGGTCGATCTGGCGCCCGTGCAACAGGCGTTGGCGCAACTGCCGAGTGTCTGCCCCGGCCTGGCGCCGCAGCTCGACCCCGCTGCGCAACTGCGCCTGCAAGCCTTCTACCAGCAGCAAGGTAATGTGCCGCTGTGGTCCGCCGATGAACGCCGACAAGCCCTGCAATCTCAGTTGCTGATGCTCGCCGATGACGGCCTGGACCCCACCCACTATAGCTTGCCTGCGCCAGATGCCACGGCCAACGTGCTGTGCAGAGATATAGCCACCAGCCAGCGTTACCTGCAAGCCTTGCAGGATCTGCATTACGGCCGACTGCAACAGTCACGTTTCGAACCCTTGTGGCATTCGCAACCGCCTACGCGCGACCCCAATGTCGAGGTGCTGGCCTTTGCCGCCACGGGCTTGCAAGACATGCCCCAGGCATTCGACCAGGCGCGGCCCAGTGCCGACTTGTATCGCAGCCTGCGCAACGCCTATTCCACCGTGCGTCAGCAGCCGTTGCCGCATTGGGATCCGGTCGCCAGCGGTCCGCTGCTGCGCCCCGGCATGGAAGACCCCCGCGTGCCGGAGCTGGCGCGGCGCCTGGTCAGTGGTGGCTACCTCGCCAACGCGCCCAGCGGTAGGCAGTATCGCGATGAACTGGTCAAGGCGGTCAAGGCCTTCCAGCTCAGCCACTCGTTGCAGGCCGATGGAGTGATCGGCGCCGGCACCGTGGCCGAATTGAACATCAGCCCGTTGGTGCGCCGCGAACAACTGCGTATCAACCTTGAACGCTTCCGCTGGCTGGCCCAGGATCTGGAGCCCGAAGGCGTGCTGGTGAATGTCGCCGCCGCGCAACTGAGCGTGTACCAGAGCGGCATCCCCGTGTGGCAAACCCGCCTGCAAGTAGGCCGCGCCGAACGCCAGACGCCGTTGCTCAAATCGCGCATCACCCGGCTGACCCTCAACCCCACCTGGACCATCCCGCCCACCATCATGCGCGAGGACAAACTCCCGGCCATCCGCCTCAACCCCGAATACCTGCGCCAGCAGAACCTGCAAGTACTCGACGCTGAAGGTCACCCGCTGGCGCCCGAGCAAATCGACTGGGCTCGCCCTGGCAATATCCTGCTGCGCCAGGAAGCCGGGCCGCGCAACCCGCTGGGCAAGATCGTGATGCGCTTTCCCAACCCGTACTCGGTGTACCTGCACGACACGCCGAGCCAGCCGCTGTTCACCAAAGGGCCGCGGGCGTTCAGCTCGGGGTGTGTGCGGGTCGAGCAACCGTTGTTGCTGCGGGATTTGCTGGTGAGCCCGGCCGAACGTACTCGCACCGATGAGCTGCTGGCCACCGGCGTGACCCATGAATTCAGGCTGGCCACGCCGGTGCCGGTGCTGTTGAGTTACTGGACGGTGGAGGTCAACCGCGAGGGCGGGTTGGTGTATGCGCCGGATATCTATGGGCGGGACCTGGTGTTGATGAAGGCGATGGGGAGTGTGCTCTGAAGCGTGCTTCTGTAGTGAGCGTGCTTGCTGTGGTGAGCGGGCTTGCCCCGCGCTGGGCTGCGAAGCAGCCCTAAAATCGTGCCATGTGGTCTCACAGAAAAAGCGCGGCGGTCTTCTTGGGGCGGCTTCGCCACCCAGCGCGGGGCAAGCCCGCTCACTACAGAGAGACCTAGTTCGCCATAGCGGTGAGGTCCGTCAAAATCACCGCCATTGCCTGTTCTGGCGCCGTGAAGGCCGTGTCGACCGTCAGCGGTACTTCATCCCAGTCTTCGTACTCATGCGCCAACACCGACTCCCAACTGGGTGGAACCAGGCCGGGAATATCCCCAGTTCGGGTCTCCACCCGCCGTTGATGTTCCTGCCGGTCAGAACAAATCACCCGAATATCCAGCAACGCCACACCGGCCATTGCCGCCGTTGTCTTCCATGCCTCCCGGCTTTCCCTGACCGGGTTCACGCAGTCAGCCACCACCATCTGCCCCCATTGCAGGTTGCTCAACGCCAAAGCATTCGCCACCCCATAACCGCTGGCGCCCACATCGCCCGCCAGCACGCCCGCATCACGGATCGCCTGCTCAATCACGTCGATGCGCAGGTACATCGCGCCGATCTGGCGTGCCAGTGCCTGGGCCAGGGTGGTCTTGCCGGTGCCGGGCAGTCCGCTGAAGACAATTAGCATGGGTGGCTCTCGATAAGGTTGGGCCGGTTCAGGGTATCCTTCAGTTCCTCACCGGTCGACCACAGGACAGCCCATGCCCCTGCCGTTTGTGAAAATGCACGCCCATGGCGATGACTTCATCATCATCGACCGCCGTGGCCTGGACGATCCGATCACCGCGAAAATCGCCCGCCAGCTTGGCAACCGCCACACCGGTATTGGTTTCAACCAACTGGCTGTGCTGCTCGATTGTGATGACGCCGCGGCGCGCATCAAGTTCTGGAACCCCAACGGTACGCCGCTGGCCACCTGCGGCAGCGCCACCCGTGGCGTGGCTGATCGTTTGATGCACGAAGCCGGCACAAACTCGGTGGTGCTGCGTACCGATCGGGGCTTGCTGACCTGTGTGCGGGCAGCGGGGCGGCAGGTGTCGGTGAACATGGGCGAGCCGTCGCTGGACTGGTCAGCCGTGCCGCTGGCCGAGGCCATGGACACCCGCACCTTGCCCATCGATGGCAACCCGGCGGCGCGCAGCATGGGCAACCCGCATTGCACGTTTTTCGTGGAAGACATCGCAGCTGTCGATGTGGCGGCCTTGGGCCCGGCGCTGGAAACCCACCCGTTGTTCCCGGCCAAGACCAATGTGCATTTCGTGCAGGTGCTTGATCGTAGCCACATCCGCCTGCGCATCTGGGAGCGCGGCGGCGGTGTGCCGTTGGGCTCGGGTTCTTGTTGCTGTGGCGCGGTGGTCAACGGGATTCGTCGCGGACTGCTGGACGATACCGTCGAAGTGCAATGCGACGGCGGCACGGTAACCGTGAATTGGGCAGGCGAGGGTGGCGTAGTGCTGACGGGCAGCGTAGAGCCGGTGATGCAGGGCAGCGCCTACGTTGGCTGAAAGTTGACGGTAAACGTGGTGCCGCCCGTGACACAAGAACTCACCGCCACATCGCCGCCATGCACCCTGGCCAACTCGCGCACGATATACAGGCCGAGGCCCACGCTGCGCACATCACTGCCTTGGTCGGTGCCACGGGTCATGGGTTCGAACAGTTCGGCGAGCAAGGCTTCGGGGATGACCTTGCCGTGGTTGTGGACTGAGACCTCGCAGCTATCCCGCCCCAGCCGTGACGTGACGGTGATCGGCCGTTGCAGGTCGCCATACGCCACGCTGTTGGCCACCAGGTTGCCAATGATCTGCTGCACGCGGTCGGCGTCCAGGCAAGCCTCGCCACTGCCCTCGGCGAGATGCGCCAACGTTGCTGTGGGAAACGCCACGCGCAGTTCATCCACGGCCCGATGAATCACCTCATGCAGGTCCAACGGCGCCGCCTTGATGGTAATGCCCTGGCCAACGCGCGCCTGGGTAAAGTCCAGCAGGTCGGCGATCATGCGCTGGGCCCGCTCGGATGACTGGCCAATGTGCCCGAGCAGTTGGCGCTCCTTGGCGGTGCGTTCGCCACGGTTAAGAAAATCCGAGGCCATGCGAATGGCTGTAAGCGGGTTCTTCAAGTCGTGGCTGACAATCGCCACCATCTGCTCGGCAAACAGCGCCCGGCGCTGGGCGATGGCATAGGCCTCGCTCAATTCGGCTTGGGCCAGTTTGAGCGCGAGTTCAGTGGCGGTCTTTTCCTGTAACAGCGCTTCGGCGAAGTTGCGTGCATTGAGCAGCTCGCGCTCGTACTTGTCGCGGTCGGTGGTGCCGAACAGCGCCAGGTCGTACACCGTACCGTCATCCTGCTCACGCTTGATGCCGTTGAGCAGCACGGTCAGCTTGTGGCCGTCACGGTGCAGCATGTCGAGTTTCACTTCGGTGACGCTGCCGCGCAGGCGCAGCATCGGCGCCAGGTGGGTCTGGTGGAAGATCCGTCCGCCCATGGTCAGCAAATCCTGGAAACGCTTGCCGCACAGTTCCGTGGTGCTGAATCCCAGCCACTCGCTGAAGCGCGTATTGGCTTGCAGGATCGTGCCGTCCTGCGCCGTGACGGCGAGGGCGCAGGCGGCGCTGTCGAACAACTCAGACGGCATGGGCGGCCGTCCACGGCGCCAGGAAGCTTTCCATCGCCGCCGCGCACGCTTGCGGCGCGCTCATGTGCGGGCAATGGCCGACGTTGTCCACCAGGCAATAGGTGCTGTTGGGTAGCACGCTGTGCAGGTATTCGCCCACGGCCACGGGGGCGATCAGGTCGTCGCTCGATTGCAGGATCAGCACCGGAGTGGCCAGGCCGATCACGTCCTGGCGGTTGTCCGACATGAACGTCACCCGCGCAAATTGCTTGGCGATCTCAGGTTCGGTGCGGCAGAAACTGTCGGTCAATTCCTCGCTCAACGCCGGTTGCCCAGGCGCGCCCATGATCACCGGGGCCATGGCGCTGGACCAGCCGAGGTAGTTGCTGTCGAGGGTGTCGAGCAGGTCCTGGATATCCGCCAGCTTGAAGCCGCCGACATAGCCGTCGGCGTCGATATAGCGCGGCGAGGGGCCGATCATGACATGGGCGGCAATGCGGCCGGGGGCCTGGCGGTCGGCGAGGGTGCCGATCATGGCGCTCACCGAATGGCTCACCAGGATCACCGGGCCTACCGCGAAGGCGTCGATGATTTCGTTCAAATCACGGGCGTAGCCGTCCAGGGCGCTGTATTTGGCCTTGTCGAACGCACTGAGGTCCGACAGACCGGCGCCCACCAAGTCATACATCACCACGCGGAAACGTTCGGAAAATTGCGGTGCCAGGTAGTTCCACATGGCCTGGTTGCAGCCGAAGCCGTGGGAAAACACCAGGGTCGAGCGGCCGTTGCCCATCACACTGACATTGTTACGGTGGCGTAGGTCCATGGGCTTCCCGTTATGGCGTTTTGCTATGCGTGCAGGGAGTTTAGATAGTCAACGGCGCGGGGTCACGTGATATAGCGCGGATAAGGTAAAGTCGCCGCCTTCAGGAAGAAACTTCAGGTAACAAACATGATGGCGATTCTGCGGCAGTCCGTCTTGAACCTGGTGGCGCTGGTGGTCTTGGGCCTGGTGGGCACCGCCCAGGCCGACATTTCACCGATTGGCGTCGCCCTCGACCAGCGGGTGATTGACCTCACCAACACCCTGGATGCCTCGACCACCACCCGTCTGAAAACCCAATTGGCCGACCTTGAGCAGCGCAAAGGCTCGCAAGTGGCTGTGTTGTTGGTGCCGACCACCGGCGGCGTGAGCATCGAGGACTACGCCAACCAACTGTTCCGCGCCTGGAAGCTGGGACGCAAGGACGTCAACGACGGCATTCTGCTGGTGGTGGCCAAGGAGGACCGCAAGGTGCGCATTGAGGTGGGCTATGGCCTGGAAGGCACGGTCACCGATTTGCTCGCGCACCGCATCATCGAGGAACACATCACCCCGGCCTTCCGCCAGGGTGATTTCGTCGGTGGTGTCTCCCAGGGCGTGAATGACCTGGTGGTGCTGGTGGACGGCGGTGATTTGCCTGCAGCCGCAGGCACAAGGGTCAATCCGCAGTTCATCGCCATAGCGCTGGCGTTTGTCATCGGCGCCATTGGCGGCGTACTCATCAGTGCGGGCAAACTGCGGTGGCGCCGCGCGTTGATTGCCGCGGTGGTTGCCACGTTGCTGCTCGTGATCGTGGGTGAAGGCCGAGATTGGGCGATGTTTCTGCTGGTGATGCCACTGATCATGCTGATCGGCGGCGCGACCTTCGGCGCATTGTGGATGGCGCGTTCGGTGTTTTACGGCGTGATCGGGCTGCTGGCCTACATCCTGGGCTTGGTGATGGTTGATCAGCGCTATGCCGACGTCAACTTCATCCACTGGCTGGTCTTTCCACTGGGCGCGCTGGTGGTGCTGGGGCTGTACCTGGTGCTGCTGGTGATCATGAAGGATGCTTGGAAGCAGAGCCGCGTGGGTTTTATCGCGCGGCTACTGGCGGCGGTGGGGGTGTATGTGGCGGCGGGGGTGTTACTGGACCTCGGCCGTGATGGCTGGCTGTTCGCGTTCCCGATTGCCTCGTTTGCGGCGCTGTTCATCTTTGGCAAGACCAGCGGCGGCTCGGGGTCTTCGGGCGGTGGCTCGAGTTCGAGCTCCAGCAGCTCCAGTTCCAGCAGCAGCTCATCCGGCGGCGGTGGCTCCAGTGGCGGTGGCGGGGCGTCCGGCAGTTGGTGAAGCCGCTAGCGCGGCTTGTAGCCCACCCAGCCTTTGAAACTGAAGCCAGCGTAGAACAACTCCACGCCGTCAAAGCCGGCTTCTCTCATCAAGGCTTCATCCGTCTCGGGTGACAGCACCGGCAATTTCTCGCTGATTGCCGCAATCGCGCGCTCGGCATCCACCGCCGGCACGCCCGAGTCCACCGCGAACGCCGCGTAGCGCTTCAACCACCGGACTTTATCCTCCGGCGCTTGCGGGAAACTATGATGGGCCACTACCAGCGGCGCGCCCGGCAGCAGGCGTTGCCACAACGCCTTGAGGGTTTGCAGGCGCTGCTCGGCCGGGATGAAATGCAAGGTCAGCAAGCACGTGGCGCCGTTGAAAGGTCCCAACGGCGCCGTGTCGATATAGCCTTCATGCAACTCGGTGCGGTCCATCAACGGGCCCAAGGTTGCCTCGGCCAGCTTCAGCATCTCGGCTGAAGGGTCCACCCCCACAAACCGCCAGCCCGGTTCTGCGTCCGCAAAACGCTTCAACTCCAGGCCGCCGCCGGCGCCCAACACCAGCACATTGCCGGCGGCTGGCACGCTTTCGCGCAACAACAGGGTGGTCATGCGTTGCAGGCCATCAAAGCCCGGCACCAGGCGCACGGGGCCTTCGGCGTAACGGGCAACGGCATCCGGGTCGGAAAAAAAGCTCATGCTGGGCTCCTGCAAATTGGGCGGGGATAAACCCTACTGCGGCAAACCCGCAGAGGCAACATTCATGGTAAAACGTCGCTCCTCACCCCTCAGAGTATGGACGCTCGATGTCTGCCATTCTTCTTCGCGACGCCATCCCCGACGACGCCCTGTGCCTGGGCGTGCTGGGCATGCAAGTGTTCCTCGACACCTACGCGACCCAAGGCATTCGCGGCTCGATTGCCACTGAAGTGCTTGAAGCGTTTGCGCCGCAGGTCATGGCCCGGTTGATCGCCGATCCTGGTATCTCGCTGCTGGTGGCCGAGTCCAACCAGCACCTGGTCGGCTTTGCCCAGGTCAAGCTCAACGCCTGTCACCCGATGATCGAAGCGCCCGACGTCGCTGAACTGCAACGCCTGTACATCCAGGAACGTTTCACCGGCCTGGGTATCGGCTATCAGTTGCTGCAAGCGGCAGAGCAATGCGCGACGCTGGGTGGTGCTTCGCTGTTATGGGCGACGGTGTGGGACGGTAACAAGCGCGCCCTGGGGTTTTACCCTCGGCGCGGGTATGGGCTGCTGGGCTCGCCGGTGTATACCTTCCAAGGGGAGAGCCATGGGAATCGGTTGTTTGGCAAAGCCCTGGGCGTCACAGCGATTTAGACAGAAACACCCGGCTGCTGCCCTCAGGCTCGCACGGTAGCTCGCCAAAACGTACCCAGCCATGCTTCTCGTAAAACCCCGGCGCCTGGAAACTCAGGGTGTACAGCACCGCGTTGCGACAGCCCCGTCGCCGCGCCTCATCTTCGAATGTTTGCAGTAACTGGCTGCCCAGTCCCGTGCCACGCAGCGAGTCGGGCAAGTGGAACAGGTCGAGAAAGGCCATGCCCAATGTGGTCTTGCCAGTGATGCCGCCGAGGATTTGCTGGGTCTCGGGATCCTTGATCAAAACCGTCAGCAGACGCCGATCGTTATAGCCGGTGATGGCTTCATTGAACGCCGCCAAGCCGCCGCCGAGGATACGCTCGGCGTCGGGATTGGGTTGGTCGCTGATTTCAATATGCGCTGCGTTCATCTCTAGAGCGCCATGACCATTTCATGCCACGCCATGCCACCGTGATCCGACGGCGACGGCTGCACATACTCATAGCCCATGCGTTCATACAGCGGCACGTGTTGCTCCTTGCACATCAAATGAATCGTCTGCTTGCCCATGCGGCTCATGCGCTGCACAAACTCAGTCATCAACATTTTCGAATAGCCCTTGCCCTGATGCGCCGGGTCGACCACCACCGACATGATCACCACATTCGGCGCGTCGGCCGAGTGGCCCACCAACTCCTTGAACGCCTCGTCCGACATCACCACTTCGTGGGCGCAGCCACAATTGATGAAACCCACCACTTCACCCGCGGCCTCCAGGATCAGAAAGCCTTGCGGGTACTGGGCAATACGCGTGGCGATCTTCTCCAGGGTCGCGGCTTCGTCGCCTTCGTAGGCGCTGATCTCGATGTCAAAGCAGCGGGCGGCGTCGGCGGGTAGGGCGTTGCGGAAGGTGAGAGCGGGCATGGGCGTTTCCTGAGGCGTTGAGCGAGAGGCCACATGATAGACAAACATCGACCCCAGCAACACAAATCCCCTGTGGCGATGCGGTTGTTGTGGCAAGCCCGCTCACCACAGGAAGCCGGTTTACCATAAAAAAGCATCTGACGGGCTATCCAAAAAACAGGAAACCCGCCTAGGCGGGTTTCCTCAAAACTCAAAGCGGATGTCTCAAACTCCACCCACCAACTTCCCTCCGTCCATCCGGCGCTTATACGCACTGTCCCGACTCGCCAACCAGAAATACAACGGCGACGTCACCACCAACCCCACCACCCAGGACAAATCGGCCCCGTTGATGTGTTCCGAAATCGGCCCTACGTACAGCGGTGTGTTCATGAACGGAATCTGCACCACAATGCCGACCGCATACGCCAACAGCGCCTGCGGGTTATACCGCCCATAGATCCCGCCATCCACGCGAAAGATCGAGGCAATGTCGTACTTGCCCTTATGGATCGCATAGAAGTCGATCAGGTTGATCGCCGTCCACGGCACCAGCACCACCAGCAGCACCAGCACCATGTCGACGAAGTGACCGATGAAGTCCTTCGAGGCGAACACGGCCGCAATCGCGCAGGCGGCCAATACCAGGATCGAAATCAGCGCGCGGCTTTTGGCCGTTGGAATCCAGCGGTAGGCAAAGGTCTGCACCAGGGTGATGATCGACAGTACGGCACCGTACAGGTTGAGGGCGTTATGGCTGATCACGCTGAGCAGGAACAACACCAGCATCAACGGCCCGATAGCGCCGGTGGCGAGTTTGACTGCGTCCATGGTGTCCATGCCCACCGGCGTCGCCAGCACGGCGACCGCGCCGAAGATGAACGACAGGCTGGAACCCAGTGCCGAGCCGAGATAGGTGGTCCAAAAAGTGGAGGCTACCGGTACGTCGGCGGGCAGGTAGCGCGAGTAGTCCGACACGTAGGGGGCAAATGCGATTTGCCACAGGGCCGCCAGGGACACGGTCGCCAGCACACCTGCGATGTTGAAGCTGCCGCGTGTCAGAAAATCCGTGGTCTGCACATGGGTGAAGATGTAGCCGAAGCCCAGCACGATACCGGCGCCGAGCACCCAGGTGCCGATGCGGTTGAGCACGTGGATGAAGCGGTAGCCGATGATGCCGATGATCCCGGAACCGATGGCGCCGATGACGATGCCCACCGGCACCGGTACTGCGTCGACCACGCCGTGCAGGGATTTACCCGCGAGCACGATGTTGGAGGCGAAGAAACCGATGTACATCACGCCGGCGATCACCACCACCAACAGTGCGCCGAGGGAGCCGAACTGGGCGCGGCTCTGGATCATTTGCGGGATGCCCATTTGCGGGCCCTGGGCCGAGTGCAGCGCCATCAGCACGCCGCCGACCAGGTGGCCGATGAGGATGGCGATGATGCCCCATACCAAGTTGAGGTGAAACAGTTGCACCCCCAGCGCACCCGTGACGATCGGCAGTGGCGCGATATTGCCGCCGAACCACAGGGTGAACAGGTCTCTTACCTTTCCATGGCGATCTTCCGGGGGCACGTATCCAATCGTGTGTTTTTCGATAAGCGGGGCGGAGGATGTTGCAGTGGTGACCATGACGAACTCCAAGGCAAGGTGAGTACGTTGACGTACTTCGCTGTGCGCCACGTGCGCGGCGCTTTGTTGTTGGAGTGATGATCTGCAATGGGCGCAGGGAGGTAAATTAGTAAGTTTGTTGCTATAGACCTTAAAAAATATAGCTCGCAGCCTTGCTGCGCTCCGGTATGTTGCCTACACCTGTTTTGCGGGCGAAGTCTCACGTTTCTGGAGGTCCCGATGGCTGCGTATAACCTGCGCCAACTCAGATATTTCGTCACCACGGCCGAATGCGGCAGCGTCGCCGAGGCCTCGCGCAAGCTGTATATCGCGCAGCCGTCGGTGTCCACGGCGATCAAGCAGCTGGAAGACAGCTTTGGCGTGCAGCTGTTTATCCGTCATCACGCCCAGGGGGTGTCACTGACGCCCAGCGGCGCACGCTTCTATCGCAAGGCCCTGGAGCTGCTGCGCGTGGCCCATGAGTTTGAACAGAACGCCCTGGCGGACAATGACGTGGTGGCGGGGCAGATCGATATCGGCTGCTTTGAAACCGTGGCGCCGTTGTACCTGCCGCGTCTGATCGCGGGCTTCAAGGCGCGTTGGCCGGGGGTGGAGATCCGCATACGTGATGGCGAGCAGCAAGAGCTGGTGCAGGCGCTGACGGCGGGCAGCATTGACGTGGCGATGTTGTTCGAGCACGACCTGGGCGCGACCATCGAGACTACGCCGTTGATGCCGCCGCAGCAGCCGTATGCGCTGTTGCCGGCCGATCATCGTTTTGCGCAGCAGGCCAAGGTGTCGCTGGCGGACCTGGTGCTGGAACCGATGATCTTGCTGGACGTGCTACCGAGCCGCACCTACTTTGTCAGCATCTTCGAAGAGCGTGGATTGACGCCGAATATCGTGTTCAGCTCGCCATCGATCGAGATGGTGCGGGGGATGGTGGGGCGGGGGTTCGGGTTTTCGATCCTGGTGACCAAGCCGTTCACCGAGTACACCTATGATGGGCAGAAGGTGGTGTGCGTGCCGTTGGCGGAGACGGTGACCGGCTCAGGCTTGTCAGCAGTATGGTTGCGCCGCGCGCCGTTGACCAAACCGGTGCAGCTCTTTGTTGACTACTGTCGCGAGGAACTTGCCCGACTCTTGGGTTGAGTACAAGGCCAAAAATGTGGGAGCGGTTTGCTCCCACATTTGATTGGTGTTCGGCTCAAGCGCGAATAGAATCCAGCATCCGCCCCAGCATCGCATCACACCCCAGCAATTGCTCCACCTTCACAAACTCATCCGGCTTATGCCCCTGATCCATGCTCCCCGGCCCGCACACCACCGTGGGAATGCCCACCGCATCAAACAGCCCGCCTTCAGTGCCAAACGCCACCGTGCCGAACTCCCGCGAGCCGGAAAACGCCGCGATCAACTCTGCTGCCTGGCTGCGCTCATCGGTGACCAAACCTGGGTAGGCCGACAGCTCGGTAAAGCGAATCGCACTTTGCGCGTTCACCGCCTGCATGCGCGGCAACACCTGCTGCTCGGCGTAGGCCTTCAGTTCATCCGCGACCTTGGCCGGATCCTGCGACGGCAACGCACGCACCTCAAAATCAAACCGGCAATCCGCCGGTACGATGTTCAGGGCCTTGCCACCGCTGATCACGCCGGTTTGCACCGTGCTGAACGGCGGATCAAACCGTGCATCCTGGGTCTGCCGCAGGCGCTGGCCGATCCGCCCGAGTTCACCAATCAACTCGGCGGCATGCTCAATCGCATTCACCCCATATGGCGCATAGGCCGAATGACACGCCTCGCCGTGCACATCGCAGCGCATGGCCAACTTGCCCTTGTGGCCGAGTACCGGCTTGAGTTCGGTCGGTTCGCCGATGATGCACAGCATGGGTTTCACTGGCCGTTCTTCCAGCACCTTGAGCAACGAACGCACGCCCAGGCAACCGACTTCCTCGTCATAGGACAGGGCGATATGTACCGGCATCCGCAACGGCGCCGCGACCAACGCTGGCACCAGCGCCAATACACAGGCGATATAGCCCTTCATGTCGGCGGTGCCGCGGCCGAAGAGCTTGCCGTCGCGTTCGGTCAATTCGAACGGCGGCACGGTCCATGGCTGGCCGTCCACCGGCACCACATCGGTGTGCCCCGACAGCACGATCCCCGGCAACTCAACCGGGCCAACGCTGGCAAACAGGTTAGCCTTGCTGCGCTCTTCGTTGTAGACCAATTGGCTGGATACCCCGAAACCGGCCAGGTAATCGCGTACAAACTCGATCAGTTGCAGGTTGGATTCGCGGCTGGTGGTATCGAACCCCACCAGCGTCTGCAGCAGTTCGCGGCTGGCGCTCATCGGTCGTCTCCGGCCACGCCGTAGCCGGGGGAACGGTCCGGGGCGAGGGCGCGGTCGATGTAGTCCTGCACTTGCGGGCGATAGGCCTCCCAGAGCTTTTGCAGTTCAAGGATCGGCTGTTCGTCAGCCCAATCCACGCGCAAGTTGATGATCGGCCAAGTCAGTTCGCCCACCACCACCAGCGCGGCGGAGTGCACCGGGCCGGCTTCGCCACCGGCGGCGATGGCGGCTTGCATCGCCGCCAGCAGGCGATCGGCCAACTGGCCTTCGCCTTGCTCAAAGGCCGTGACCATCGCTTCGATCACCGCGCGGTCGGCGAGCATGTTGCCCGCCGCCACACACTGTTCTCCCGACACAGCGTTGTGGGTACCGAGGGTTTCGCTGCCGCTGAAATGCACGCTACGGCCCAGGTGATCAATCGCCGTCAGTTGCCGGTACTGGCTGTAGCCGTTGCGCGTCAGGGCCTTGTCGATCGCGTCGGCAGGGGCGAGGCCTTGTTCCAGCAGGTCCAACACGTCCGGGCCCAGGGCCGGGAGGGTGATGTTCTGGGTCGACACCGCGCCCACACCGGGCCGCAGCCATGGGCAACGGGCACCCACGGCAATGCTCGATGAGCTGATGGCAATGCCCAGCTGGCCGGTTTCGGCGCAACGGCCGACGATTGAAAAAGTCATGTGCGGCTCCTTACTCGGGAATAACGGCGATCACATCAATTTCCATCAACCACTGTGGCTGGCCGAGGGCCGACACCACCAGCCCTGTGGAAATCGGGAACACGCCCTTGAGCCATTTGCCGACTTCCTGGTACACCGGTTCGCGGTAGCGCGGGTCGATCAGGTAGGTGGTGGTCTTGACGATGTGCGACAGGTCGCTGCCGGCCTCTTCCAGCAGTTGCTTGACGTTTTTCATGGCTTGCTCAGTCTGGGCGCGCGGGTCGCCAAGGCCGATCAGATTGCCCTCGAAATCCGTGCCCACCTGGCCGCGCACGTACACGGTATTGCCGGCGCGCACGGCCTGGCACAGGTCGTTGTCCAGGCTCTGGTTAGGGTAGGTTTCCTTGGTGTTGAACATGCGGATGCGAGTGTGAGTAGGCATCAGAAAAACTCCGGCAATAAAGGGATCAGGCGCTGACAGGGGACGGACGAACCACCGGGGCGGCTTCGCGGTATTCAAGGTATTGACGCTGGATCGCGATGTGGTCGGCCACATACTTGGCGTCATGCCAAACGCCCCAGATAAACGACGAACCCCGGCGCGATTGCCACGGCAAGCCGAGGAAGTAGATCCCCGCTTCGCTGGACACGCCACGCTGATGCTGGGGCTTGCCGGCTTCGTCGAAGGCGGCGACCTTCAACCAGCTGTAGTCCACGGCAAACCCGGTGGCCCAGATGATCGAGGTGACGCCGGCCTGGGCAAGGTCCAGTTCCAGGATCGGATTTTTGATGCAGTCCGCATCGGGAAACACGCGACGGGCCTCGGGCTCCAGCGGCAGGTCAACGCCATTGCGCTCGATATAGGCGTCGGCCGCATCCAACAGGGCCAGGTAGTTTTCATCGCCGCGTGCCAGGTTTTCTACCAGGTTCGGCTGGAAGCTGGCGACACTGCCGTTGAACGCTTGCGTGAGGCCGACCAGGGTCATGCCTTGCTGCGCCAGCTCACGGAAGTCGATGGTCTTGCCGCCGTGTGCACCGCTGACCGCGATGGTCACGTGCTCGCGGCCGGGTTTCATGGCCGCCTGGTCCCACTCGCCCAGCACCCCCAGCCACCAGCAGAAGTCGCGGTTGCGATAGGCGCGAGGCGGGCGGTCATGGGCACCGACCGAGAGGTACACCTGGCGCCCGGCGCGCTGCAATTCATCGGCGATCTGCACGCCGGAGGAACCCGCGCCCACCACCAGCACGGCGCCGGCCGGCAGTTGTGTGGGGTTGCGATAGTCAGCGGAATGGATCTGGTGCAACGGAGTGTCTTTCGGCGCGATGGCCGGAATCACCGGTTTCTGGAACGGCCCGGTAGCGGCGACCACACGGTTGGCCTCGATCACGCCTTCGCTGGTGTGCACGGTAAAGCCAGGGCGACCGACATTACGCACCACGGACAGCACCTCCACACCGCTACGGATCGGCGCGTTGAACTTGCGGGCATAGGCCTCAAAGTAATCCGCCACACGCTCTTTCGGCGCAAACCCATCCGCAGCGACCGTGTCGAATTCCAACCCCGGAAAGCGGTCATGCCAGGCCGGGCCATTGGCCACCAGCGAATCCCAACGCCCGGTGCGCCAGCGCTCGGCAATACGGCTGCGCTCCAGCACCAGGTGGGGCACACCTTGCTTGCTCAAATGCTCGCTCATGGCCACGCCAGCTTGGCCGGCGCCCACCACCAGCGTGTCTGTTTTTGTTATTGCTTCAGTCATGTCTCTGTCCTTGCGTAATGCAGTTGGATTCAGCGTTTGCATGACTTCAAGGCTAGGGGGAGGGGGGTTATAAATAAAATATTATTAAGCTGGGAAGTGAGCATAAATATCGGATGCAGAGCGCTGGGGCGCGTCACAAAAGTGTGCCAATCTGATCGGCCCTTCACCTCAGGCACAGCCCATGTTTAACCTTCGTGTGATGACCCCAGCCGACTACGACGCCGTCCTCGCGCTCATGCAAGGCACTCCCGGCATCTCCCTGCGCGACGCCGACTCCCGCTCCGCCACCGAGCGCTATCTGGCACGTAATCCCGATATGAGTTTTGTTGCCGAAACCGAAGGTCAGTTGATCGCCTGTGTGATGTGCGGCCACGACGGCCGTCGCGGTTACCTGCAACACTTGTTGGTACTGCCGGACTATCGCCGTCAGGGCATTGCGCAAGCCCTGGCGCAACGCTGCCTCGACGCGCTGGCGCAGCAGGGCATTCACAAATGCCACCTCGATGTGTTCAAGACCAACATCAGCGCCGCTGATTATTGGCAAGGCCAAGGCTGGAAGCTGCGCACCGACATTGACCGCTATTCCTTCACCCGCGCCGGTAATGAGAACGCCTAGAACTCCCCGGAATACTTCACCGCCGCCGCCGCCCGCGACGGTACATCCAGCGTGCGCAGCAGCGACGACACATGGATGCGCACGGTAAATGGCGAGATATCCAGGGCCTTGGCGATTTCCTTGTTGGTCTTGCCCTGGGCGATCAGGCGCAGCACGTCCTGCTGGCGGGCGGTGAGGGTGTGGGTGTCCAGCGGCAGCAGGCCGGAAGGGGCGAACTTGACCAGTACTTCGCCTTCGCGGATGGCCAGCAGCGCCTGGCCGATCTCGTCGGGGGCGATGTTCTTGCCGATGAAGCCGTCTGCGCCCAATGCCATCACTTGATCGATCAACGCCGGGTCATCCACCATCGACACCACGATCAACGTGGTGCGCCGCAGTTGCTGGCGCAGGTCGACCAGTTGGCTCATGCAGGTCAGGCCGGGGAAGCGCAGGTCGAGGATCAGGGTGTCGACCTCGCCGCCTTCGCGGATCAGCGCGAGTACCCCGTCGAGGTCGCCGGCTTCCTGCACCGCGGCGTCCGGCAGCAAGCGCTGCACGGTGCGCAGCATGGCTTCGCGAAACATCGGATGGTCGTCGGCGATGATGATGCGACCGGTCATGTGGGTGCTCCTTCCTGGGGCAAGGCTGTGCGGTCGCATGCTACCTTACCACCGCGTCCGAGGCCTGCCTGTGACGCAAGTTGGATTTGTTGATTGCCGCACAAGGACGTAACCCCATGAGTCTTGAGACCAACTCCGAACTCGACCAGGCCAACCTGCGCATTGTGGTTGCCTCCATCGCTATCGTTTACATCAGCGTGTTGGGCTTTCTGCCCGGACAGTCGGTGGACACTTACCTGCCGGTGATCCTGTATATCTTCCTGTTCCTGCTGGCCTCCATTGTGTTGCGCCAGGTCATCGTGCGCTGGCCTGGGCATTACCCGGCGCGGCGGATTTTCGGGATGCTTCACGACTACACCGGCACCTCGTTCGGCATGGTAGTCGGTGGCGAGGCAGCACTGCCGTTGTATGCGGTGATGGTGTGGGTCAACCTCGGCAATGGCATGCGCTACGGCTCGCGATACCTGGCGATTGCCACGGCGTTGGCGTTGTTGGCGTTGGTGGTCGTGTATCGGCTCACGCCGGTGTGGCAGGCGCAACCCTTCATGGTGTTGATGCTGATGATCACCAGCACGGTGATCCCGGTGTACGCGCATATCCTGCTGGAGCGCACGCGCAAGGCGTCCGAGCAAGCCATCGCCGCCAACCTGGAAAAATCCCGTTTCCTCGCCCAGGCCAGCCACGACCTGCGCCAGCCGATCCACTCCATCGGCCTGTTCACCGCGTGCCTGCGCGAAGCGCGCCTGGGTGATGAAGAGCGGCGACTGGTGGACAACATCGACCGGTCGCTGCTGAACGTGTCGCAACTGTTCCGCTCGATTCTCGACCTCTACACCCTCGATAACGGCCGTCTGCTGCCCAAGTACCAGGCGGTGCACCTGGGCGAGTTCCTTGCCGACCTTGTGCGGCAGAACGCCGAGGCCGCGCGCTGGGCCGGTGTGGAGTTGCGCCTGCGGCCGTGCGCACATTGGGTGTTGGTTGACCCGGCGCTGCTGGCGACCATGGTGCAGAACGTGCTGTCCAACTGCTTCAAATATGGCGCACAGCGTCCGGTGCTGATCGGCGTGCGTATCCGCGACGGCGGTTTGGCGGTGGAGATTCATGACCGGGGGCGGGGGATTGCCGAGGAGCATCTGTCAAAGGTCTTCGAGGAGTTTTATCGGGTACGCCACCTGCGTGACAAAGACGTCGAAGGCGTGGGCCTCGGGCTGTCCATCGTCAAGCGCCTGGGGCAGTTGATGGGCGTGCACGTGAGCCTGCGCTCACGGGTGGGCCGTGGCACTTCCGTGAGCCTGCATGGCCTCACTCTGGCCACCGCGCCGCGTGCAACAGCACCGCGCGACGACACGCGCCAGGCCGGGTTGCTCACCGGTTTGAAGGTGTGCCTGGTGGAAGATGACCACAACGTGCTGCTCGCCACCCAGGCGCTGCTGGAGCGCTGGGGGTGCGAGGTGCAGGCGGAGTCTTCGGGGCGTGATCTGGTCAGTGACTGCGACATCATCGTCGCCGACTACGACCTGGGCAACCACGCCACTGGCATCGAATGCATCGACGCCCTGCGCGAACAACGCGGCTGGGCGGTCCCGGCGCTGATCCTCACCGGGCACGATGTGGAGAAAATCCAGGCCGCGTTGCGCGACCGTCAGATCGCCATTCTCTCCAAGCCTGTGCGCCCCACTGAACTGCGCGGTGTCCTGCGGGAACTGAGCCAGGAGGCGGTTACTGGGTAAAGCCCTGGAGTGGGTTGCCGCGTGCACCTTTGGGCTGGCAGTAGGCGGCAGGTTTCATCATGCCGAAGCTGGCCACGGCAAACATGCCGCCGCTGGCACCGCTGGGCACCGAGCAGTTGTACTCCCCGGATGCCGCGCTGGCCACGTAGTAGGTGGTCATCGAGTCGCTGCGCACGTTGGAGATACGCTTGACCGGTTCGCCCAGGTTGGTTTCCGACAGCGTCTTGAGATGGTCTTCAGTAGGCTTGATATTGCTGCAGCCGGCCACGCCAATGATCAAGGCGCCCAGCAGGGTGAGACGGGTAACGGAGGATTGCAGTTTCATGGTGCTTCTTCCTTGGGGTTGTTATGGTTTTTCCAGCGCACAACGCGCCCACGCGCAAGGGATGCACGGTGCCGGGAGAGCGTTGGAAGTGCCGGGGAATATAGCGCCGCAAGGGAGAAGGGTCGATTAGCACAAGTGTGCTAATGGCACGATGATTTCATGGAGGAGGCGTGAAATGTTGGAGATAAAACGGGCGACCCCAGGGGACGCCCAAGTGGCGTTCGACATCCGCTTGCAGGCCATTCGCAGCCAATGCATCGGCGCTTATACGCGTGAGCAAATGCTGTTGTGGACGCGGGGCAGAGCCGAGGATGGTTACAGCGCGCTGATGGGTAAACCGTTTTACCTGGGCTGGCTGAACGGTGAGGCGGTCGTCACTGGAATGCTTGACCCGGACAACCACGAAGTCGGCGCCCTGTTCGTATTGCCCGAGTGCAGCGGTCGCGGATATGGCAAGGCAATGCTCGACCACCTTGAGACGGTGGCGCGGGAGATGGCGATTGAAACCGTGGTGCTGGATGCGACGCTGAATGCGGCGAGTTTTTATCGGGCGTGTGGGTATGTGGGGGATGAAGAGGCGGTTTATCACTCGCCGTCGGGTCTGGAGTTGGCGTGTATCCCGATGAAGAAAGTGATTTTGCTGAATGGTGCTCAGCGCTGACGTCCAAGGTTTGTTATGTGTTTTTCGCTCCGCCGGTCACCCTCAAGGCGCGATCAGGAAACGCCAATGGTATAGCCCTCCGCGCATTTTTTAAGTTGTCATCGTGCCGGGAGGCTCCAGGAGAAACCGCATGACCCTCTACACCGCAGGCTATGAGGGCCTGTCCATTGACGCGTTCATCGCTCGTCTCAAACAGGCCGGTATCGACAAAGTACTCGACGTGCGGGAGTACCCTCTGTCGCGGAAAAAGGGTTTTTCGAAAAATGCCTTCGCCCAGTGCCTGGCCGCTGAAGGTATTGCTTACGAGCACAACCGATCGCTGGGATGCCCAAAACCGGTACGCAAGCAGTACAAAGAAGATGGCAACTGGGCCAGTTATGCCCGTGATTTCCGAGCTTACATCCGCACGCAGACGCCCGTGCTGGAAGAGCTACTGTCCAGTGTTGTTGACCTGCGAATCTGCATGGTTTGCTATGAGGCAGACGCAAGCTTCTGCCATAGAAGCTTAATCGCCGAAGCGGCTCAGGCGTTGGACAACACTCTGACAGCACAACACCTGTCCGTTAAAGCAGGCGCATTTGATGAGCATCTTCGGTCTGTCGCTTAGGCGGGTAGATCAGGCTGACAATCAACCACTGTCCAGGGAAGCGATGGAGGGTGCCCATTAGCAGCATCAGGTCCTTCGCAGGTAATTCAGTTTCCAGTTTGCGTCGAAATGGGCCTTCCCATCCGTTGGGGCCATGTTTGCGATAAACATTGCGATAGAGCTGGCTGGCTTCCCAGTCGACGATTTTATGGGTGTGGGATTTGGTTTCCCCGTCTGTCAGGCATTCGTAAGTGTAGTGGAAGTCGAACGGCACTTTTTCCAACATCCTGATACTTGCGCGCTCCTGATCTTCAAACAGGCTGGGCTAGCGTTGCATGGACTCCAGTTTGTCAACTTCCTCCGGCGTCCATTTCTCGGACGCTGACTTCTGAATACGCAACGCGGTAATCCTGAACGGCTTGACCAGGCCCAGCGTAACGCCGCTGTTGATCCTGGCAGTTTCCAGTGCATCAAAGTTGTCATAAACCGTCAGCTTATCCAGCCATTCTCTTCGTTCATGCCACTCTCCCGCGGGCAGGATGTTTCCTGGGCAGATGCTGTCTACGCCTATCTTATGGCTCTCTGGTCTATGGGCAGATGGGTTTCTTTCGATGAGCGCCTCTATCCATTGCCATTTGGAAAACTGCTGGCTCCCGGTAATCAGGCGAAAGGGTACGGGGTACAGGCGTATGAGATTACCGTTTCGTCCATGCCGGCTACACACGATGTTTCGGCAAATCTAGCACTGGGCGACGGGTAGGTTTTGCATAAAATCAGGATTCGAACTTTGTGCTTCATGAGTACGCCTATCCAAAGGTCTTTTCTGAACTGTATCCCGACATCGCGGACCTGCCAGAAAGACTTGTAACGGCACATGCATAAAGAATTCGAACCCTGACTTGGCGTTAAGTGTGGCGTGGATGATTTACCCCACCGGCAACTCCCCCGTCACAATCGCCGTGATCAAAAAGATGAAAAACATCGGGATCGACCACTTGAAGAATTCCTTCTGGTACTCCCCGAACGTCATCTCCGTACGGTTCATCAGCAGGAACAACCACGCCACCGTCGGGCTGGCATACCGCAGCGCCTGCCCCATGAACGACGCCACTCCGATCTCGGTCGGGCTGATACCGAACTTGTAGGCAATGGGCGCCACCACCGGCAGGATGCCGAAGTAGTAGGCGTCCACCGGCAAGGCATAGCAGGCGAGGGCGCCGAGGAAGGCGAAGATCAGGGCGGTGTGGCTGCCCATGGAGTCCGGGATCAGGCTGGCCATGTGTTCGGCCACGGCGCCGGCCATGCCGCTGCCGTTGAAGATGCCCAGGAAACACCCCGCAGCCAGGATGATCGAGGCCACGGCCACGGCGTCGCCACCGTTGGCGGTGATGCGTTCGCGTTGTTCCACGGCGCTGTAGTTGACGGTCAGCGCAATCGCGGTACCCAGCATGAACACCACGGCACCGCTGGCCCAGCCGGCAATGAGGATAACCAGCATGCCCAGGGTCAGCGCCAGGTTGAACAGGAACAGGCGCGGGCGCTTGAGTGCTTTGTCGTGGTCCTTGATAACATTGACCATCTGCAGGATTTGCTCGGGCGTCACGATGCCTTTTTCACCCTTCACAAAGCCCAGGCGTTTGCGCTCCTTGATGCCCATCAGGTAGGCCATGAAAAACACGTAGAGGAACGACACGCCGAGAATCGGCAAGATCGCCACGAACAACGTATTGACCTCCACATTCAGCACCGCCGCCGCGCGTGCCAGTGGACCGCCCCATGGCAAGCAGTTGCCCAGGCCGCACGGCAGGATGATCAGCATCGCCAGGTTCGACAGCTTCATACCCATCTGTTTGTACAGCGGCAGGAACGCGGTGGTGATGATCAAGATGGTGGTGGTGCCGTCGCCGTCCAGGGTGACCACGGCCGAGGTAAAGGCTGTGACCAGGATGATTTTCAGCGGGTCGCCGTTGGCCTTGCGAATCAGGAAGGTGCACAGCGGATCGAACAGCCCGACGTTCATCATCAGGCTGAAATACAGCACGGCAAACAGGATCATCACCGTGGGGTTGACCGTGCCGAGGGAGACCTTGCCGGCCTCGTTCTGCGAGTAGAACAGGCCCTCGCGTACCCACGTCATGATGGTGCCCATCGGCACGCCGTTGAACAGGCACACCAGCACCCCAACGGCCAGCGATACCACGATCAGGCCGGTGAATGGCGAGAGTTTTTGCTTGATGACCAGCAACAGAAACGACGTGATCAACACATAGCCCAGAACTGTCAGCATCTGAACGTCTCCACAATATTATTTTTATAGTGAGCGCAGCGGGTTGGGGTGCCAGGCACCCCGGGTGCAGCCTTGGGCGTTACTGGCCTTCCAGCAGTTGGGTGACCCACGCCGGGGCCAGTGGGGGAAGAGGCAGGCCGCTGTCTCGGCAGCGAGTGTATTCGTCGATCACCTCGCGGCGCTGGTTTTCATACGCACTTTTTTTCTCGGAGGCCTCCAGCACTTCCAATAGCCGCGCGCGGGGCACCACGGTGACGCCGTCGTAATCGCCGAACACCAGGTCTCCCGGCGCAACTTCCACACCGGCACAGGTCACGCTGGCGTTGATCTTGCCAGGGCCTTGCTTGCCGGGGCTGCGTTGCATGAAGCCCTTGGCGTAGATCGGGATATCCAGTTGTGCCAACGGCACCTTGTCGCGCACACAGCCGTCGATGACCATGCCGGCCAAGCCCACGGCCTGGGCGGCGCCGGCCATCAGGTCGCCGATGTAGGCGCGGCCGGGGTAGGCTTTGCCGGCCACCACCAGCACGTAGCCCGGCTGGCCCTGGTACACGGCCACGTGGATCGGGAAGTTGTCGCCGTCTTCGGTGTCGACGGTGTAGGCGGTCCCGAGCATCACCTTGCGTTCATCCAGCGGCATAAGGTCAGCGTCCATACAGCCGTTGCGCGGGATGCCGAGGCTTTGCATGCCGTCGCACAGTTGTGCGGGGCTGAGTTGGCGGAAGCGCTCCAGCAAATCGTTCGGGATCAAATCGGGCAGGGGGAAGTACTGTTCAGTGTTCATGGCAGGTTCTCAGGCGTGGGCAGTCAGGTGGGCGATGGCGGTGCGAAAATCCATGTCGCTGCCATCGGGGCCGAGCAGGCTGGCCCAGTCGGTGGCGGCCAATTTATCCAGCTGGCCTTGGGTCGCACGGGTCATGGTGGCGTCCACGCCAGCGGCTTCGAGGGTGGTGACCGCATCGTCCATTTCCGCACTGCGGCGCTTGGCGTGGATCAGCGTGCGGGCGGTGAAGGTATTGGCCAGTTGCTCGACGGTCTTGCCGTTCAACGAGTCGCCGAGGGACGCGACCAGCGTGTCCAGCACGCCGAATTTCTCGCCGGCCTGGAAGGCTTCCAGCAGCAATTGCGGCAGGCCTTTCATGACCACGCTCTTGAGCATTTTGATGGCGGAGGCGGCACCGGCTTCAGCTTCCAGCACGGTCAATTGCATGCCGCGTGGCGTGAAGGCTTCGGCAAACGCAGCAGCACCGCTGCCGGCCAGCAGCATCGGCACGCGGTGGTTATTGCCGGGGACGGTGCCCATCACGGCGCTGTCGCAAAAGCCTACGCCGGCAGGGCGCGGCAGCTGGTCGATAGCCTGTTTGACGGTAGGCGCGGCGGAGTTCATATCGACGTAGGTTTGCCCTGCCACCAACAGCGGCAGGACTTTACGCGCGATGCCCAATGCGCTGCTGGCGCTGGTCAGGCACACCACGAAGCGCGCGTCACGGCAGGCGTTTTCCAGGGAGTCGAAGAGGGTGACGTGCTGCTGGTCGGCGCGTTGCTGCAGGGCGGGGCTGACGTTGGCGTCGAACGCACATATCTGTAGATCGCCCGTGGTGCGCAGGCCGGCGCAGAGGTGGTAGGCGGCTTCGCCAAACCCGATGAAGACGATATCCATGCAGTGTTTCCTTCATTGTCTTTGTTATTGATGAAGGAAGAGCAAGGGCTGTGCCATGGCTTTAATTGTCATTAAAAACAATAAGTTGAAATTAAGCGTGCGGCCTTGAGAGGGTTTGGTTGATTTCAGAGTCTTTCAAATAATTGCAGGCTGAAATAATCTGCAATCCTCGTCCGCGCTAATCGAGCCCCGCCATGCAAGGCACCATCGCCGTCATTTCCCCCTCCAGTACCCTGACCGCCGTGATGCGCTGCATTCTCGGCCAGCGCGGGTTGTCGCTGGGGGTGGTCGAAGCGGCGCAGCACGACGCGGTACTCAAGGCCCGCGAGTTGATTGCAAGCGGCGTCAGCGTGATCATCAGCCGTGGGCGTACCGCCAGCGTGTTGCGCGAACAGTTGCGGGTGCCCATCGTTGAGGTCAAGCACACGTTTTTCGACTGCATCAACGCTTATCACCGGGCGCAGCAGGTCTCGGCCAGGATCGCCTTTCTGGCAACGTCCGAGGGCTACGCGACCATCCTGGAAAAAGCCCGGCCCTTCATGCCGGAAGTCGCGATCTGCCGGATCGACCCGCTGGGCAGCCATCAAACTACAGAAGCGCAGCTGGACCGTTTGCTCGCCGAGGGCATTGAAGTGGCGATTGGCGGGCTTTCATTGCGTCAGGCGGTAATTGCGCGCGGCATGCACTACATCATGTCCGAAGCCGATGCGGATGCCGCCGATGAAGCCATCGACGAAGCCCTCCATCTCTTGCAGGTCGAGGAAGAGCGGCGGCTCAAACGCGTCGAGCTGCAAAGCCGCTACGAGATGATCCAGTCGATCCTCAACTGTGTGTCCGAAGGCATCTTCAGTGTCGACAGCCAGCGCACGGTCACCAATATGAACAGCGTGGCCACCGCGTACCTGGGCAGCCTGGCAATCGGCGACAGCATCGACGGCCTGCTGACCCAGGACTACTTCAGCCAGGTGCTCAACCATGGGCGCCCGGTGCGGGGTGCGCTGATCACCTTGGGAAGGTTGTCACTGACCCTGAGCATCGCACCGATCACCTTGGACAACCTCGTGATCGGAGCCGTCGCCACCCTGCAAAACCAGACCGAAATCACCGCCATCGAACGCAAGATGCGTCGCCAGTTGGCCCGCCAGCACCTGGCCGAAAAAAACTTCGACGACATTATCGGCAGTAGCCCGGCGCTGGCCAAGGCCAAGCGCCTGGCCCTGACCTACGCGGCGGTGGACAGCACAGTGATGATCGAAGGCGAAACCGGCACCGGCAAAGAGTTGTTCGCCCAGAGCATCCACAACGCTTCGCGCCGCAAACACGGGCCGTTCGTGGCGATCAACTGCGCGGCGTTTGCCCCCGGCGTGCTGGAGAGTGAACTGTTCGGCTACGTCAAAGGCGCCTTCACCGGCGCGCTCAACGAAGGCAAGGCAGGCGTGTTCGAACTGGCACACACCGGCACGCTCTTCCTCGATGAAATCAACGAAACCTCCACCGACATTCAGGTCAAGCTGCTGCGCGCGTTGCAGGAGCGCAAAGTGGTGCGTATCGGTGACGACAAGGTCACTCCGGTGGATATCCGTATCATCACCGCCAGCAACAAAAGCCTGCCGAAATTGATGGTCCAAGGGCTGTTTCGCGAGGACTTTTTTTACCGTATCTGCGTGCTCAAATTGCACCTGCCGGCGCTGCGTGAACGTCGCGCCGACATCCCCGAACTGGTGCGCCACCAGTTGCGCAGCCTGCCGATGGACACCGCCGAGCCGTCGCAAGCACTGCTGGCGCGCCTGAGTGGTTACCCCTGGCCGGGCAATATCCGGCAACTGGGCAATATCGTCGAACGGCTGGCGGTGATGAGCCAGGGCCGGCCGTTTGCACAGCCGTGGCTGGAGGACGTGCTGGAGGATCTTTCGGCGGACGTGCCGGTTGCGCAGGACGCGCCCATCAGGAGCGAAAAGGCGCTGCTGCACGAAGTGCTCACCAGCGTGCGCGGCAACCGCGAAGAAGCGGCCAAACGCTTGCAGATCAGCACCACCACGTTGTGGCGGCGAATGAAGAAATACCTGGATGAGGACCCTGGGTGTTTTGACAGTGCGCGCTACTGACCCGCAAAGGCTACGCGCAACCGCTCCATCACTCGATGCACGGTGTCTCCCTGGATGTGTGGTGGCGTGGGACTTTCGCCAAACTCACGCCATACAAACAACGTCAACTCAGCGCCATCGGTCAATGTTTGCGCCAGTCCCTGTTTGCCGAAACCCTGCAGCAGCCGATAGCGCTCGTCCCGCCAAAACGCTTCCTCCACCCAGTCGTACACCGGGATGAAATGAAAATGCAGCGGGAACCCCGGCATGTGCCCGTAACGGCTGATGTACAGCCATTTCGGTTTCAGCTGCGCTTCCATCACCCGCTGAGTCTTCGCCAGCAACCCACCTAATTCGGCGAGCGCCGCCTCCGGCATGTCGGCCAGGGAGTGGATCGGCGCCTTGGCGCCCAGCATGAGGTAGCCGGGCAACGCCGAAGCCAGATGGTGGTTGAGCAGCCAGTGTTCGGTTTCGTGAAGGATGTACGCGGGGTCGATGTGCATAAGCGAATCCAGGGGAGCGTTGCGAGCAGGATACCTGTATCCCAAAAAAGCGTTTGATCTGTGCCTATCGCCCGTTGCTTCAGATGAATAGCCTCAAGCCTCGCTAACCAACCTTCGAGCTCATCATGGAACTCACTGCCGTCCCCTTTGGCACTACCGACTGGTCCACTGTCGAACCCGTGATTCATCCGGGCGTTATCGGCAAGGCGTTATGGCGCACCTGCCACTTCGGCACCACCCGCGTGCGCATGGTCGAATATACCCCCGGCTACCTGGCGGATCACTGGTGCTGAAGAGGGCATATTCTGTTGTGTCTTGAAGGCGAGTTGCACACTGAATTGGAAGACGGTCGTCAGTTCACCCTGACGGCCGGAATGAGTTATCAGGTGGGCAATGACATGGAAGGTCATCGCTCATCGACGAGTATTGGCGCGAAGCTGTTTATTGTGGATTGAGGCGCACGATCAACTTGCCGAAATTGCGCCCTTCCAGCAGCCCGATAAACGCCTCGGGTGCCTGGTCCAGTCCGTCGACAACATCCTCGCGCCATTTGAGTTTGCCTTCAGCGATCCACTGCGCAGCTTCTTTCAAGAATGTGTCCTGTTGCTGATCGACAAATTCGGTCTGGATAAATCCGCGCACGGTCAGGCTCTTGGCGAGGATGTCATGCATTGTTGCGGGCAATCGGTCGATCGTTGCTTCTTGAAGGGCGCCATCGTTGTAATGGGCGATCAGACCGCACACGGGTATCCGTGCAAAATCATTGAGTAGCGGTCGCACGGCGTCCCAGACTGGCCCGGCGACGTTTTCAAAGTACACGTCGATACCCTTGGGGCACGCCTTGGCCAGCTGTTCGGCAAAGTCCGGGGCGCGGTGGTCTATGACTGCATCAAAGCCCAGTTCGTCCTTCACGAATGTGCACTTGTCCACTCCACCGGCAATGCCCACGGCGCGTGCACCGTGCAGGCGAGCGATCTGGCCGACCACTGAGCCGACTGCACCGCTCGCCGCTGCGACGACGACCGTGTCGCCGGGTTTGGGCTTGCCGATATTAAGCAGGCCGGCATAGGCCGTGAACCCCGGCATGCCCAGCACGCCAAGGGCGGTGGTCAGCGGTGCGATGCCTGGGTCCAGGCGGCGCAGGTCTTGCCCCTCAGACAACGCGAAGCGCTGCCAGCCGGCGTAGGCCAAGACGAAATCGCCTTCGTGCCAATCGGCATGACGTGAGTGTTTGATACGCGCCACGGTGCCACCGACCATCACTTCACCGATGCCCACCGGCTCGGCATACGATTTGGCGGCACTCATGCGCCAACGCATGTAGGGGTCGAGAGACAGGTAAAGGTTTTCCAGCAGCACCTGTCCATCGACCGGCTCTGGGATGGGTGCGTATTCGAGGCGGAAATCGCTGGTCTTCGGTCGGCCATCGGGACGAGCGGCCAATACGATGCGTGGGTTCTGGGTGTTATCCATGATGTGTCTACTCACTGATTGAACAGGCTGAGCAGCGTAGTCATACGGTGGGTATCAAGGTAGGCTGATAGCAGTTGATTCAGAGTTATGCCAAACATGATATCCGACGCGTTTGAACCCTATTTGCTGCATACTTTTGTTGCGGTGTGTCATCACGGCAGCCTCAGTGGCGCTGCGCAACAGGCGGGCAGGGCACAATCGGCGCTAAGCGCGCAGATTCGCCGGCTGGAGGAGTTGCTCGGTCAACGCCTGCTGCGTCGCACCGGGCGTGGTGTAGTGCCGACCACTGAGGGCGAATTGTTGCTCAGCTATGCCACACGCATTCTGGCGCTCGGCGAAACGGTGGCGACACGCTTGAAGGAACGTACGGTGATGGGCACGGTGCGCGTCGGCCTGTCGGAGGACATCGCCGTCTCAGCGTTGCCGGCTGCCCTGGGCCGTTTACGCCGTGCCAGCCCCCACGTGCACCTGGACATCACCGTGGACCACGGCGATGCCCTCGCTGAACGCTGGCACGATGGTTTGCTCGACGTGGCCGTCGGCGTGAGCTCGGTATTTGCCGCCGACCCCGTGCATACCTGGAACATGCCGCTGTATTGGGTGTGTGGGATCGATGATGAGATCGACCCGGCGTCGGCGTTGGATGTGATCGTGTATGCCGAACCCTGCGCGTGGCGGCGCCTGATGTTCGACGCGTTGTTGGCCGCCGGCCGCGATTTTCGCGTGACCGTCACCAGCCCGAATATCGGCGTGATCATGGCTGCCGTGGAAAGCGGCCTGGGCGTCGCATTACTGCCGGCAGAAAATATTCGCCCGGACACCCTGCGTGTGATCTCGCTGGGCCCCAGCGGTAGTCAGGCCTTGAGCGTCAATTACGGATTGTTCGCGGTACCACGTCAAACCGACAGTATTCGCGCAACGGTCGACTTGCTCAGCGAGAGTTTTCACCTGATGACGCAGCCAAGGCCAGGTGGCCTGATCCCTTGCGATACACCCCACCCAACTCCCGCGCCAACCCAATGAAGTTCTGCAATGGCGCCGACGGATTGAACGTGCGTCGCACCAGCGTGATCGGCGCCAGCAGCTTGGGCCGTGCGTCTTTGATCCGGCAATACACCACGCTTTCGCGGTGCACATCGCGCATCGACGCCGGGACCACCGAGATGCCTTCGCCAGCGGCTACCAGGCTGACGTTGGTGAGCATGCGTTCCACTTCAAAGGCGATTTTCGGTTCGAAACCGGCGTTCTGGCAGGCCTTGATCAGGTTCGCGTACATCCCCGGCGCGCCGGGGCGGCGTACCAGGATGAAGCGTTCATCCTTGAGGGCTGCGAGGGGAATGGCGCTGCCGGGGGTGTTCAGCAGCGGGTGGCCGATGGGCAGGGTCAGCAGCATTTCTTCATTGAGCAGGCGATGGAACGTCAGGCTCTGGTGCGTACTGACCGGCGCGCGCAGGATGCCGATGTCGATGCGTTTTTCGACACTGTCTTCGGTCACTTCGCGAGCGCTGCCTTCGTTGATCGACAACTCCACGCCGGGGTAGCGCTCGCGGTAGGCACGGATGATCCGAGGGATCAGCGGATGGGCGGCGGCGGAGCTGGTAAAACCGATCACCAGCGTGCCTTCGATGCCCTGGGCGGCGCGGGAGGCTTTGAGCGAACCCTGTTCGACACGGGCGAGGATGATCCGCGCTTCATCGAGGAACACCAGGCCACCGGCGGTAAGGTCGACGCCCTTGGGGTGGCGCTTGAACAGGTCGAACCCCAGTTCGGTTTCGAGGGCGCGGATCTGTTGGCTGAGGGGCGGTTGTTGCATGTTCAGGCGCGCGGCGGCACGGGTGAAATGTCGCTCTTCAGCCACCATGATGAAATAGCGTAAATGGCGAAGTTCCATGGTGGTATATCCCGTGACAAGACTTTATTATTTGCGGCCGGCAGCGACCGTGGCGCCCAATATGCCCAAAGCGGCAAGGGGCGACAATAACAATAAATAAAAACAGGCTGGAGTAACGATGCCGACCCGATACGCCAAGAACGGAACCCTGCCTATTCTGATTGCCATCGTACTTGGCATGATGTTGGGCCTGGTTTATCCGAACCTGGCGATTGAGATGAAAGTGCTCAGCGACGCTTTTATCAAGATGGTCGGCTGGTTGATGCCCTTCCTGCTGTTTGTGCTGGTGTCCACCGGGGTCGCCGGTATCAAGCGCGAGCCGCATCACCGCCATGTCGTGCGGCGGATCATTCTGTATTTCCAATTGATGTCTTGTGCTGCGCTGATGCTCGGCATGGCCACCGGCTGGGTGTTCAACCTGGAACACAGCGCGTTGCCGACGCCACCCGTACTGCCGGAAAACTTCCTGCATGAGCTGTCGCTGCTGTCGGCTTCCTCGACGTTGTACCGCGTGTTTACCCAAAGCCTGGTCTTGCAAGTGATGTTTGCTGCGATGGTCTGCGGGTTGCTGCTGGGGCGGGGCAGTGCGCTCGGCAATCGCTGCCTGGGCTGGCTGGAAACGGCGGTGCAAGGGCTGTTCTACGTGCTGCGGATTATTCTCACGTTTGCCCCGTTGGCAGCGTTTGGGGCGATGGCCTTCGTGGTGGGTAAATACGGTGTGAGTTCAGTATTGCCCCTGCTGAAGTTTGTCGTGGTTATTTATCTGGTCAGTGCACTGTTTGTAGTTTTAGTGTTCGCCACTATTACGCGCCTGGTCGGGGTGAAGTTATCCCGATTGATTGTGTATTTAAAAGAAGAGTTATTGCTGGTGACATTTACCGGCTCTTCTGTCGCCGCACTTCCAGGCTGCGTGAATAAACTTGAAGCGCTGGGCTGCGACCGGCAATTAGTGCGCCTGGTATTGACCACCGGCTACACCTTCAACCTGGCCGGCACCAACCTGTACCTCACCACCGCGATCATGTTCCTGGCCCATATGGCCGGGGTCGAGATCGCCTTGCCGGAGTTGCTCGCGGTGCTGGTGATCTGCCTGGTGACGTCGCTGGGCTCTACCAGCGTGGCGGGTTCGGCGTTGTTCACCCTTATCGCCACCTTGAACATCCTGCAACTGGTGCCGCTGGAAGGGGTGGGGCTGCTGCTGGGGGTGGAACGCTTGATGAAGTGCCGCTCGTTGACCAATGTGCTGGGCAACTGCGTGGCGTGCCTGGCGATTTGTGGGTGGCAGCGATCGATTGATCGTGGGGTGTTGCAACGGGAGCTGTCATGAACTGGCTTTATGTAGTGAGCGGGCTTGCCCCGCGCTGGGCTGCGCAGCAGCCCTTAAACCATTCACCACATTCATCCAGACCGAATGCAGTGTTTTTAAAGGGCTGCGTCGCAGCCCAGCGCGGGGCAAGCCCGCTCACCACAGTAGGAAACCGCAACATTTAGGATTGGGTGTTAGCCCTTAAGCTTATCGAAGGCCTTATCGAGATTTTCTTCAGCGCCCTTGAGCTTCTCACGCCGCTCTTTCAACCACTGCTGATCGCCTTCCAACGTCTTGCGCGCCTCCACCAGCATGCGCTTGACCTCTTGCGGCTGCGGCCCGCCCGTGCCTTTGCGGGTCTGCACCATGGTGGTTGGCGACAGCGCCGCACGGAAGCCGGCCTCGTCCAGCGGCAAGGTATTGGGCGTCCACTTGTACTTGTCCGCCGCCTGGCGATACAGCTTCTGCGCGTCGGCGTAGGGGAAGGTTTTCGGCGTGGTGCCGTTGCTGCGCGCTTCGGTGACGATCAGCGAGGCAAAGCTGTGGCCAATCCGGAACGGCACCTTGAACTGGCGCTCCAGGGTGTCGGCCAGCTCCATTGAGGTGGTCCATTCCGATTCCAGTTCTTCCAATGCGCGCTGCGGGTTGATCTGCAGCGCGTCGAGCACGGCATCCATGCTTTCGAACATTTCCTGGGTGGAACGGAATACGCCCAGGGAATCGAACGCGAATTTATAGTCGGTCATGCCGGTGGTGACGTTGTGCGCGCGCAAGGTCACCGCCTGGGCCAGGCCGACCACATCCGAGGCGGACTCTCGGGCACGCATCAGCAGGCCTGGGTTGCGTTTTTGCGGCATGGCGCTGCTGGTGTAAGTGGCTTCTTCATCCAACAGCAACCATGGGCGGATCTGGTGATACTGGGTGTGGATGTCGCCAATCATGGCGCCCACGCGAATCGCCGATGACGACGCCAGGTTGGCCGCCTCGATTGGGATGTCATAGGTCGATACCTGGCTGGAATCCAATGAATTCTCACGCACGCCATCAAAGCCCAGCAGCTCGGCCAAGCGCTCGCGGTTCAGCGGGTAGGCCGAATTGGCCAGCACGGCGGTGCCCATCGGGCTTTTGTTCAGGCGTGTGTACAGCTCGCGGATGCGCTGGCCGTCACGGTCGAACGCGGCCTCAAAGGCCAGCAGGTAATGCGCATAGCTGATCGGCATGGCCTGCACGCCGTTGGTGTAGGCCGGCACCAGGGTATCGACGTTCTTGTCGGCAATGTTCAACAGGCGCAGGCGCGTGGCGTTGAGGGCTTCGCTGTAGGCCAGCACCTGGCTGCGCAGGGCGGCCAGGCGGTAAGTGGCGAGCATGTCCTGGCGACTGCGGCCGGAATGAATCAGCGAGGCCTCGGGACCGATCTTGTCGGTCATGATCTTTTCCAGTTGCAGCACATCGCTCGGGCGCGTGCCGCCGGGCTGGTCGGCTTGGGCGATCGCATAACGCACGCCGCCAGCGATCTTCTGGCCCATCTCGGGTTTCACAATGCCTTCTTCGGTGAGCATCACGATCGAGGCTTTGTTGATGCGGTTGAGCCAGGCGAATTGAGTCTGGGTGGGATCGCCTTTGGCTTTGCGCTCGGTTTGCGCACTGTCCGGCGTGGCGCCGACTTTTGCCGCCTGGGCGGCGCATTGTTCGGTGGTGGTGCAGGGCAGCTCGCCGGTGTTGGCCGCGTAGGCGCCAACGCTGTTGAACAGGGCGAAAGCCACCGCCAGGTGCAGCAGGCTTTTAAGGGCGCGGGGGGATGTGTTCACAGGAATACCCGATTTATTGTTGGAATTGTGAGCCGTCAGGCTATCGAGTCTGTTTTCAGATTGAAAATATATAGTAAGTGTCGATGGCAGAGCTTTTAGGTATGGATACAGCATTGGATTGAATGCGCTAGCCCTGTAATGCTGTTCAGGCTTTGAAGCCTGTCTTCACAATGCTTGTGCTATACCGTTCATTTTCTGCGGAACCCTTTATGCGCCAGGATCAACTCGACGGGCTGGTGACCTTCGTTTGCGTCGCTGAACATGCCAGCTTTTCGGCCGCCGCCGTGCGCCTGGGTGTGTCGCCGTCGGCGGTCAGCCAGGTCATTCGCAACCTGGAGCGGCGCCAGGGCGTTGCGTTATTCAATCGCACCACCCGCAGTGTCAGCCTCACGGAAGCAGGTCTGGGCTTCCTGGCCAAGGTGCAACCGGCGGTCAGCGCCTTGACGGCTGCGGCCCTGGAAGTCGGTGACAGCAGCGGCTCACCCTCAGGCTTGCTGCGTCTCAACGTGCCGCGCGCCGCGTACATGACCGTGCTGCAACCGGTGCTCGCGGCATTTCTGCAGGTGCACCCGCAGATTGACCTCGAACTGACGATGGAAAATGCCCTGGTGGACATCGTGCGCCTGGGCTATGACGCCGGTATCCGTTTTGGCGATTTCGTCGAGCAGGATATGGTCGCGGTCAAGGTCGGCCCCGCTCTGCGCATGCGTGTGATCGCATCACCGGCCTACCTGGCGCGGCACGACGCACCGCAGCATCCCAGCGAATTGCTCCAGCACAATTGCATCACGTTTCGTGCGTCCAGCGGCGTGGTCGAGCGCTGGGACTTCGCCAGGGGCCTGGAAACCCTGCAACTGCCGGTGCGCGGGCGGATAATCGTCAACGACTCGTCGGCCTTGGTGCAAAGCGTGCTGGATGGCCTGGGCATTGGCTACATGATCAGTGGCCACATCGACCCCTTTATCGCCCGTGGTGAACTGGTCAGCCTGTTCGAGGACTGGTGCCCGGCCTTGCCCGGCTTCACCCTGTATTACTCCGATCGCCGTCGCGTGAGCCGCAAGCTGCGTGCACTGATCGACTTTCTGCGCGAGCCGTCCAGCCTCGCGCCGTCGCCACCACTGCAAGTACTTTAGTAAGTTTGCCTTCATAGCCTATGCGGGCTGGCGACGTTCTGTGCCGCACGGCGTGCTCCTAAGATGGTCCGTCCATCCTCAGGAGTTGTCCCATGGCCCAGACGCTGAATATCAATGGCACCCCGCACACTGTGGATGTCGATGACGACACGCCGCTGCTCTGGGTGTTGCGCGATGTGCTGGGCATGACCGGCACCAAGTTCGGTTGCGGCATGGCCCTGTGCGGCGCCTGCACGGTGCAGATGAATGGCACGCCGATCCGCGCGTGCGTGATGCCGGTGAGTGCGTTGGTGGGGGCCAGCATCACCACCATCGAAGCCATCGGCGAGACCCCCGCCGGCCAGAAGATCCAGGCCGCCTGGCGTGACTTGGAAGTGGTGCAATGCGGCTACTGCCAGTCCGGGCAGATCATGTCCGCCTCGGCGTTGTTGGCCAGCAACCCGAACCCCAGTGACAGCGATATCGACAACGCCATGGCCGGCAATATCTGCCGCTGCGGCACCTACGTGCGCATCCGTGCGGCGATCAAGCAGGCGGCCAGCGCATGATCACACGACGTGGTTTTCTTAAAGTCAGTGCCGCCAGCGGCGGTGGTTTGCTGCTGAGCCTGAGGTTGCCCATGGGGCAGGTTGTTGCGGATGAAACCGTGGTGTTTGCGCCGAATGCGTTTATCCGGATCGATCGCGACGGTCGGGTGACCTTCACCATCGCCCAGGTGGAAATGGGGCAGGGCACCTACACCTCGATCCCCGTGTTGATTGCCGAAGAGCTGGCAGTGCGCCTGGATCAGGTCACCCTTGAGCACGCCCCCGCGGATAACAAGCGCTATGCCAACCCGTTGCTGGGTTTCCAGGTCACGGGCGGTTCCACCTCGGTACGCAGTGCCTGGACCCCTTTGCGTCAGGCCGGGGCCACTGCGCGCACCTTGCTGCTGGAGGCCGCCGCCTTGTACTGGAACGTGGCGCCAAGCCGTTGCAGCGCGCGCGAGGGCGTGGTCTATCACGCCGACAGCCAACGGCAACTGGCCTATGGCGAATTGGTGCAAAAGGCCGCGACCTTGCCGCTGCCGGACAAGGTCGAACTCAAGAGCGCCGAACACTTCCAACTGATCGGCCTGACCCGCCAGCGCACCGACTCGGCCAGCAAGGTCAACGGCACTGCCCGCTATGGCATCGATGCGCGGCCTGAGGGCTTCAAGGTGGCTGCGATCATGACCTGCCCGGTGATCGGCGGCACTCTGGTCAGCGTCGATGACCACGCCGCGCTGTCGGTGAAGGGCGTGCTGCAGGTGTTGCGTACCGACACTGCCGTGGCAGTGGTGGCCGAGCACATGGGCGCTGCGCGCAAGGCCCTGGCGCTGCTGAGTGTGCAGTGGAACGAAGGCATCAATGGCCAGTTCTCCACGGCGCAGATGCTCGCGGATATTGAACAAGCCTCCCAGGCGGCGGGTGCGGTGGTGAAGACCGTGGGCAACGCCGAACAGGCGTTGGCCGGCGCCAGCAAGATCCTGGAGGCCGTGTACGAAGTGCCGTTTCTGGCGCATGCGTGCATGGAACCGGTGAACTGCACCGTGCATGTACGGCCCGATGGCTGCGACCTGTGGCTCGGCAGCCAGGTGCCGGCGCGGGCCCAGGCGGTGGCGATGCAGCAGACGGGCCTGGCGGAAAACCAGGTGCAGGTACACAACCATTTGCTCGGCGGCGGCTTCGGTCGGCGCCTGGACGTGGACTTCGTGGCCCACGCCGTGGCCTTTGCCAAGCAAGTGACATTTCCCCTCAAAGTCATCTGGTCGCGTGAGGAAGACACCCGCCACAGCACCTTGCGCCCTTACCATTTCAACCACCTCAGCGCCGGGCTCGATGCCAGCGGCAAACCCACCGTGTGGACCCATAAAGTCACCGGCTCATCGATCCTCGCGCGCTGGTTGCCGGAGCGCTTCACCCATGGCATCGACGGTGATGCAATCCGAGACCCCAGCGGCCCCTATGACTTCGCCAATATCGGCGTGAACTACGTGCGCCACGAACCGCCCGCGGGCATTACCACGGGTTTCTGGCGGGGAGTGGGGCATACCCAGAATGTGTTCATGGTGGAAGGTTTTATCGACGAACTGGCCCATCTGGCCGGGCAGGATCCGATCGTCTATCGCCTGGCCCTGCTGGACAAACATCCGCGTGCGCGCAAGGTGCTGGAGGCCGTGGCGCAACGCGCCCAATGGGACACGCCGCTGGCGCTAGGACGTGGTCGGGGGGTGGCATTGACCTTTTGTTTTGGCACCTACGCGGCGCAGGTGGCAGAAGTCAGTGTGGAGGCGGGCCAGGTGCGGGTGCACAAAGTCACCTGCGTGGTGGACTGCGGCGGAGCCATCGTGCCCGACAGCGTGGTCGCGCAGATGCAGGGTGGGGCAATCTTCGGCCTGACGGCGGCGTTGTTCGGCAACATCACCTTCAAGGACGGACGAGTGGAACAAGCCAATTTCGACAGCTACCGCCTGCTGCGGATGAATGAAGCGCCGCTGATCGACACGTACCTGCTGGACAGCGAGGAAACACCGGGCGGGATTGGCGAGGTGTCGACGGTGACGATTGCCCCGGCGGTGGTGAACGCGGTGTTTGCGGCGACGGGTAAGCGCGTGCGCCGGTTGCCTATTGTTGTGTGACTGATTCGAGCAGGGCTTTGTGGTGGGCAGGTTTGCCCGCTCACCACAGAAGCCCGTGCCTCAATGCATCTTGCTGTGGTCCATCCCATCCACGCCACGGGCCGGGGCCTTCACTTCAATCGCCTGCTTTTCGCCCTTGGCATTTTGTACGGTGAGGGTCAGCGGTACTTGGTCGCCTTCCTTGATCTGGCCGGTCAGGCCCATCAGCATTACGTGGTAGCCATTTGGGTCGAGGGTCACGGCCTTGCCGGCGGGCAGGGCTACCGAATCCACCGGGCCCATGCGCATGACGTCGTCCTTCATGCTCATTTCATGGATCTGCACGTCCTTGGCCACCGGCGAGGCCACGCTCAGCAGTTTGCTGTCAGTGTCGGCGGTGACGGTCATGAACGCGCCGCTGGACGGCTGGCCCGGCACGGTGGCGCGTACCCAGGCGTCGGTGACTTGCACCTGGGCGCTGGCGTGGGCGGCGAGGCCCAGCAGGGTCATGCCGATGAGGGTGCGTTTGAGGTGTTGAACGGCAGTCATTAGCAGACCTCCATGACGGTGAGCAGGTCTTCTGCGCACTCTTTAGCGGTAAGGGATGCCTGCAGGCCCAGGCGCAGGTTGCCACGGGTGTCGAACACGAAACTGGTGGCGGTG